>NZ_PNDI01000039.1:0-20678 GCF_005887465.1 Pseudoalteromonas sp. S1610
GTTTTAATATTAATAACTCCTAAAATCATTGAATAACTATAACGGCTGACTTAACTTACCGCATGATTTAGTGGTGAACTTGGTAACAAGAAGAGTCACTCAACACTGCTATCGATGTAGTGCCTAAGCGCGTGTTTGAGTATTAAAGGTGCCCTTAGAATCGTTGTACAATGTTAGCTGCATACTTAGTTTTACAACATAATTAACTAGTAACTACACGGAAAACAATCCGCTTAGCACTGAAGTCAATGTAGACCTTTAAGTGCGTGTCTGAATATTAATAACACCTATAATCATTGTACAACGATAACAATCACAGTTGACATACTATGCGGAGGGTAAGCCTAGCTTGTCGAAGAAAGCCCTATTTCGCTCTCTAGCTGCCTTCACTAACTGGTCAAAACTAATTACTTCAATATAGGCATGTGACGGCTCATTGTAGCCGAAGTAGCCCATACCATCAGATGTGATGCGTAAGTTAGCTCGACGGCATCGCTTTTTCATCGACTCAGTCAGATCACACAATACATAACAATAGCCAGGAATATCATTATTCCCAGGTATAGGCCTTCCAGACTTTGTCGTCACTTTACCATCACGAACCCGCTCTAAATAACTGAGAGCTTGATCAATGGGGTCTTTCTCTTCACCCTTGCTCATGTCATTACGCATTGGGCGCTTAATTTCGATTACGGTTATTGAGGCAAGTGGAAAACTCGTATCGTCGTTAACGAGCATAGGATTATCGAACACTTTTAAGCTTAGTAAGTCTGGCTCTTTAGTGGTGACATTCCCTGTAATAGGCATGGCATTCAGCGTTTTGTCAGAAGCCAAGTAATTGTGAAAGGCTAAACGCTCATCGATAAGCCAAAGGTTGCATGAGTCAACAAAAACCTCGCTAGAATCCTTACGCATGGGCATAATCAGCTCATGAATCATATCCTCACGTGCGTATTTGCCATTATCTAGCCGCTCTATGGATTTTTGCAGTAGGTCGATTACAACTTTACGATGTGATACATAATTAGCTAGATCAGACTTTTTGAGGTCTTCAGCTTTACGTAAATACTCACTTAGCCTTTCCTTGTATACCTCTAAGAGCTCATCATTTCTAGGCTGCATTACGTCATGACCCTCGGTCACAAGTTGACGCTCAACCTCGTACCATTGGGCATGTAAATGCAGCTCTAAGTCTCTATCTGACTTTTCAGGATCAACAATTAGCATCTCTTCCGTTACATAGTGTGCTATAGGCCGGTATCGTGGCGCGTTATTGTCGATAAAGTCTTCTACACGCTTACGACCTGCTGATACATTTTCTGCTAAAACGTCTTGTAGGTACTCTTTAGTACGGGCTAACACCTCAACACGAATAGTGCTAAAGCTCACATCGTTGAGCATGTCATCAACGTCTTCGGCAATATTAAAAGAAGTACGCTCACTTCGTACATGCTCATCTAGATAGTTAGAGGATACATAACAAGTGTACGTAAACTCACCGTCAGCATCTGATATCTTGCCGTAAAGGCCAGGTACCTTGCCCTGAATCGACTCCTCTCTAACCAACCTGTTCGCAGCACATAATGCTAGTTGATGCTTTTTGTTGACTGATGCTCTAAATTTGATGTGAGTGAGGTCAAAGGAGTGGTCTTGAATAGTTATGGTTTCATGATGAGTACTTGCATGCATATGCTCGTTATACAAAGTGTCAAGGTCTATTGTCTCTCCTGAGTCTTCTACAATCATCAGTGGCGGCTTTTCGCTACGTACGAAATACCAAAGTATATGTTCCAGTAGTTGGTTAGCTATAGAGGCTCCTTTGCAAGGCACCTGCTTTCTATAGCTTTTGTCAAAGCCCATTAACTTAATAATAGTACCTGACTTCTGGGCTGTAGGAGAAACAACCTTCTCTCCATGTACACCCTTCTTATCATCAAAACGAAGTATACGTTTTTTGAGTTCACCATCAGTATCGATAAAGTGGCTTTCCACTTCCACCAAATCGAACACTTTCAACCACATCAAGCGGCCAACGCCTCGACAGCCTTTACCTATTTTATGATCAGAATCAAGCGTTTCAAATGATCTAAAGTTCACTTCATCAAAGCCACAACCATTATCCGTAATAGTAAAACCAATGATTGGCTGTTGTGATTTAACGTTGAAATCGAGACTGCCTTGAGCAGCACGATCGATACGAAGAACAACTCTACCGGTCTCACTACAGCTTCTTTCCTCAATCGAGTGAATAGAGTTTACTACCGCCTCAAATACAGGCATTAGCCCATGGCTCTTCGGTAAGGAGGTGTTGCGTAAGCGACCTTTGAGATTGGTTTGTAAACTCATACTCCCTCCTTAGAGCTTGCCTTTAAAGGCGGAATCAAGAATTGATGCTTTTAAGATTTTAAGACTCTCAATCTTTCCTCTCAGTGCATCTCGCAACTTCTGGTTAAGTTGATATTTCTCATCTAAACCGTCGATAATTATTTTTTGTTCATCTGCATTAGGAAGTGGCAACATGAACTTTCCGAGGCTTTTAGCCGACAAATTCGGCTGTGCTGCGCCGTTGTTGTAGTGAGAGATAAATTTCTGACAGAGACCGCTTTTCAAAAATTTATAAATATACTCCGCCGACACTCGATCTTTTGGTCTAATAATCACCAAGGAAGAAGCGATTACGCCTTCATTTATGTCTTTCGAAATGGCAACTTTGCCCAATGAGCCTCTTAGGCAGAACAAAATATCACCAATTTTTATTCGGCCACTTCTTAGCAAGTCATAACGCTCAGGTGTGATGTAATTGAGCCCTTTATGATCTATAAATCTTTCCCCAAGATTACCGGCACTAACTACTGGAATACCTTCAGCTACGAATGCTGATTTAGATGGGTAATTTTTACCTCGGTCTCCGTTTTCGAAAGTGCAAATATCGGATAGTGAAACCCAGCCAGCTTTATCTGATAAAGACTCGATATCAGCATCTGATGGGAAAATCTCATTCAGCTCACTCGCATACAACGCATCAGCCAATGTAACGCTTTCCTGCAAATGCTTGATGGCGGTGTCAATACGGATGAGTAGTGCATCGAGTTTTTCAACGATACGTTTTTGTTCGCCTTGAGGAGCCACAGGTACAATAAACTCTGAAAGCTTTGTGCCGTTGATATTGGGCTGAGCTGCGCCTGCGGCATTCTGACCAACAACCTCCCAGTAAGCAGGTGTTAGAAAGAAATAACTTAAATATTCTGGAATAATGTCCTTTTTGTTTGGAACAATTCTTATCAAATAAGATGCGAATACGGCATCCTCTGGAGCATTCTTGATTAGAATAGATTTTCCCGCAGTTGCACCACTACGGGCAAAGATCAAGTCATCATCATTCAACGCGTACTTGCTGATTTCTTTGTCTTCTAAGTATACTGTTGGAACTCCATGCCAGTCGATCTTCCCATCTTGAATATCAGTGATCCGCAAGAACTTTGCGTTACCGTTACTTTCTGCTTTAGCTGTGTGCCCATACTGAATATTATGACTAAGCTTCTTGACCGAATGCCAATCCCACCCATCCGGTAGTTTATGTAAAACCTGTTCCATTCTTACTTCTCCACCAACAGGTTTTCAATTTCATCCAACAGCCCTGATACCAGTTTTTCCTTAGTGCGGATCTGCTTAACGATATCGCTGGGCGCTAAATGCTCGGCATCTTTCTGCTTGGCAGGGTTCTTAGCTGATAGGTCATAGTCTTCTGCAAGCTTGCTGGCCGATACTGTCCATGAACACTCCGTAGTTTCACGACTACGATACAGCTTAACAAAATCTTCCAGGTGCTTATCAGTTATCGGTTTGTTTTTGGTGAGCCTTTGATCTGGCTCACATTCGTAGTACCACACATCACCTGTACCACCGCTTCGCTCAAAGAATAACACGTTCGTTTTAACGCCTGAGTAAGGTAAGAACACACCAGCGGGTAGACTTAAGATAGTATGCAGGTCAAAGCTCTCTAGCAGCTCTTGCTTAACTTGCTTAAAAGCGCTGTTGGTTTGGAACAGTACACCTTCTGGCACTACGATAGCAGCTTTGCCGCCACTTTTAAGCGTTTTCATAAAGTGCTGCATGAACAACAACTCAGTGGCGTTAGCTTGTATTGGGAAATTTTGTTGGATTTGCGGCTTCTCTTTACCCCCAAATGGCGGGTTGGCTAGAATGATGTCGTAGCGATCTTTCTCTTGAATATCACGTATGTTCTGAGTAAGAGTGTTTCCTCGGTACAAGTTGGGCGATTCGATACCATGCAAGATCATATTCATCATGCCCATCACATAAGCCAACGAGGTTTTTTCAAACCCATAAAAAGTATCGCGTTGTATAAAATTCCATTGCTCTGTAGAAAGCTCATCCTTTTTGGACTTTAAATGTTCAAAGGCCTCCACTAAGAAGCCACATGAGCCTGCTGCTGCATCGTAAATGGTTTGCCCTGCCTTAGGGTCAATTACCTTAAGCATCGCCCTTACAACAGGTCTAGGGGTGTAGAATTCACCTGCGTAGCCTCCCGCATCACCCATATTCTGTAGCAGACCTTCATAGACGAGTGACAATTCGAACATTTCGTCACCAGATTGAAAGTTTAGGGTGTCGATAATATCCAGCACTTCACGAAGCGTATGGCCTGACGCGACCTTGTTATCCAAGTATTGGAAAATCCCCCCAATCTTGTATGTAAACGATTTAGGGTCGGCTCCAGCGCCTGTTACGGCTGCATCTGCGAAACCTTTTAAGTATGGGAACAGTTTGTTATTGACATAGTCAGTTAAGTCATCGCCCGTACGTGCCCGATTAATGTCTAGCTTACCATCAGCATTTTTAGGGCAAGCCCAACTTGACCAGCGATGATCATCATCCAGGACAGGTTGATAGGCCTTGCCTGACAAAACTGCTTCATCCTCTTTTTCAGACTCGTAATCATCCAAAAACTTTAAAAATAGCACCCATGAAGTTTGCTCTGTGTAGTGCATGGCACCACTAATACCATCGTCGCGGCGAAGTATGTCGGTAATTCGGTCTATTTTTTGCTGTAATGACATTGTTTAAAGTTTTCCAGTAATAAAGTTGTACATGTTGGTGATGTCTTCGCTGATTTCTTCGGGCGGAATAAGATCGATATAAGCTTGGAGCTTTTCAATGTCGAGCCCTGCGCCCTCAGTGTTTATAAGTGGGTCAATGACACCTTTGGCATTTAATCGACGGATATCATCATTGTCACCTGGTTTATCAGGCTTTAAGTGGTTGCGTAACGCAATATCGCCGTTGTTGACTTGGTCTAGGACGTCATTATTTGATAGTGCAGTATGTGAAAGCAAGTAATTTTTGATTTCACGGCGTTTCCAAGCCAGTAGATATGGAGACACTTTAGTACCACGAGGCCATTTAACTGCGTTGAGTAGGTCATTATAGATACGCCCATTGACTTGCACGCCATCGTTGGCGTTCCATTCAAGTGCAGCTTCATCCCTGTCACAGATTAAGAAGGCTCTAGTGGTGATAAGTGGCGAGTCAATTTTACTTAAACCATGTAGCCAATCAACTTTACCTTTACCAAAAGTCTCGTTAGCTGACGCGTAGCTTGATGACTTTTTCATTGCATGAACAGTGGATAACTTATCTATGTCTAGCCCTGCACGAGCAGCCAAGCGGATAAAAATGATCCAATCGTTGTAATCATCTAACAAGGCAATATTTGGCAACTTGCCACACACTTCAAACTCAACAGATTTAACACGTGATAGCACACTTAACCGGTTGATTAACTGCTTGATTTTATTATCATCATTAATACGGCCACTTTCTACGACTTTGAGGTGTTCAATGCGGTTTTCCTTGGCTGAAATAGAGTCCAGTAAATGTGTGGTAGTAATTGCACTGCCTTGTATACCATGTAGTAAACTCCATAGTTTTTCCACATTTTTATAGTGCAGGTGTGAGTCGGCCTCATCCAATAAGAACAAGGTATCAGGCGCATCGAAAAGGTCTGTCAACGCATAAAGAAAAAGTAGTTGGTATTCGCCATCGCTTAAGTCATCTAGCTCAATGTTGCCCAGAAGTCTTAACTCGAAGCTTCTCTTGTTAATAAAATTCCCATTAACAGCCTGTGTTAGAAAGCTAATAGATGGATCATCACCAAAATCAATCTCATCTATACCCTCATCTGGGTTAACTCTAGCAAATTTTACTGAGAGTAAATCATAAGATGACAATTCTATTCGCTGGCTAGGGAGCTTACTCTCAAACAGGTATTCAAGATCTATAAGCTCTTCTATAAAGCTTTCCAATGAACGGTGAAAAGGCGTATGTCTAAGGGTATTTTTTTCTCCCATCTCTTCTTTTTTTAACGCATCTTGAATGCGTTGCGCATAGCGTTTATCAATACGAAAAGAAAATGACAACTTACTTGTAGTATCATCTCGGTTAATATCAGGGCTCTCTTCAGCATAACCCTTTTCGAGCAAAAAAGTTCTTACTTTGCCGTCCCGTACCAATGATGTAGCTAAAAACACTAACAACCTTGACCACGTTTTATCATAATAAAATGAAGCTAATGCCATTGATTTTCCTCGGCGTCTTACCTTCTTAACATGCTCGTTGAATTGTTTTGAGAATGACTCATTTTGGCCTGATGAAAAGCATACCGTGCGAAAGTCAGTATTATTTCCGTTGCTAAGCCCTTCACTAAATATTGATTGCAATATGCTTGATTTACCGCTGCCATTCTCACCTATCAAGGTTGCTACCTTGTTAATAATAAGGTTTTGCTGTTGGTCATACAGAGGGTTCGGTGCTAGTGTTATTTCCATATTAATTCACATGATAAAGCTGTTGCTGCAATTGTTTGAATGCTGTTAGTAGGTATGCAGGTTTACCTCCAAAAGCAGTCGAGGCATCTTTAATAGTCCCCAAACCTGATAGTTCAATTAGAGCTGGCAAGCGCTCGCGTGATAGCTCTGCACTGCCTGTTTGCTCGTAGCGGTTGAGTACAAAGTGTAAAAACTGCTGAGCCTTTTCTTGCTGGTACTGACTAAAAAAGGTGCTATTAGCACGTACATTGTCAGCGCGAGCTTTACGTGTAGCCATAGGCTGCTCGAAGGCTAAAAAAGCAAGTAGGTCGAATATATCGCACTCTTCAGCTTCGAACATGCGACGCAACGTCGCAAGCTGCTCTTTATCGAAGCCCGCTTGCACAAGTTTACTGAGTAAGGTTTCTCGTTCGTCGGGATCTGACCAAATTTTAGTTAACTCTTCAACCGACTTAAATAGCCCTGGCAGTTGAGTGATAAGACGCTCAACAAACTCTTGCACTGTGAGCGGCTTACCATTGTCGTCTATATAGCGGATCTCAACATCAGTAACCTTAAGTTCACGATGCTTGCCTAATTTCACTTTTAACCGTGGCTTAGGCTCACCAGGTGTAGGCTCTGGCCCTTCTGTACCTCCTGGCGGCTCTGGTGTGTAAGGTGGTGTAGTTTCAGTGGTACCGCCTGGTTCTGGCGCTTCAGGCTCTCCATCCCAATCTTTATCGTAAAACTTATTAGAAGCACCACGGAAATCGATAATAGTGAAGTAGTCTTTACCGTCAAAAACGCGAGTACCCCGACCAACGATTTGCTTAAACTCCACCATTGACCCTATAGTTCGATCGAGCACTACGTTGCGCACATTACGAGCATCAACACCTGTAGTGAGCATTTGTGATGAAGTGATAATCGTGGGAATGTCTTTATCGTTGTCTTGAAATTTCTCAAGTAGCTCACGTCCACCTTTGCCTTCATCACTAGTAACGCGTACACAGTAGTGTGAGTCTTTAACCTTTTTGTGCTTATTGATCATGTCGCGCATAGTAAGCGCATGGTTTTGGTTCTCACAAAAAACGATGGTTTTGTCGAGCTGGTTAATATTGTCAATAATAGCCTTCGCCACTAGCTCTGTACGCTCGTCGACAACTATTTTCTTGTCGTAGTCTTCAACCTGATAAACATCTTGTCCTGACTCGCCCTCGATGACTTTGTCGTCTTTGGTCAGTACCAGCTCGTCTAAGTTAGTACGGACACGTTTGACTCGATAAGGGGTTAGGAAGCCATCATTGATACCGTCTTTTAGTGAGTACTCGAAGGCTGGTGCACCAAAGTAGTTGTAAGTGTCTACATTTGCTTCACGTTTTGGTGTTGCAGTTAAACCTACATGCACGGCACTATCAAAGTGTTTCAGAATAGCATGCCATGAGCCCGATTCATTAGCACTGCCACGATGACACTCGTCAATCATTACTAGGTCAAAAAAGTCACTTGGGTAGGCTTTGTAGTGCCCTTCTATATCTTCGCGTTCAGCAATAGCTTGGTAGATGGCAAAAAAGATGTGTGCATTAGTTGGTACTATTCCGCCTCGCTTGCGTACTTCTTCCCCGTTAATCTTGATCAGGTCTTTTTCGTATGGGTTAAAGGTGTTAATTGCTTGGTCTGCTAAAATATTACGGTCGGCTAAAAATAGTATTCTGGGGCGGCGGGTGCCAGGATTTTCTTTGTTCCAGCGGGATTGAAACAACTTGTGCACAATTTGAAAAGCAATGAATGTTTTACCCGTGCCCGTAGCCAGAGTAAGCAATACTCGTGGCTTACCTTTACCAATCGCATCAGTGGCGGCATGTACGGCTAGCTCTTGATAATAGCGAGGCTGCATTGCTCCTTCTAGATGAAACGGTACATTACGCAGCTGCTGCCCCAAATCGGAACTCACTCCGTTGTAACGGTTTTCGAGCTCTTCTGGTGTTGGGTAAAACTCAATGTAGTCCCCCTTACCTGTTTCAAGATCAAACTCATAGGTTTGAAGGCCATTACTGGAGTATACAAAACGAACTAATAGCTTTTTAGCGTAGTCAATGGCTTGTTGAAGCCCTTTAGTGGGGTGCTCAGACTCCTTCTTAGCCTCAACAACTGCGAGGTAACGGTTTTCCTTGTGAAGAAGGTAGTCGACGAAACAGCGCCTGCCTCGAAGGCCTCCTGATAGCTTGCGGCCATCTGTGAAGTAATGCTCCCGAATGATATTACCAGGCTGCCAATGTGCGGCCTTGAGAGCAGGATCTATATAATTTGCTCTTGTATCTGCTTCTGATTGCACTTATCTACTCCCTGTATACGTTATTCACTTATATCCTACTATAACGCACGTGTGCACGTAAGTTTAACTACCGACAATATATACTTAGTCGGTAGTGTTTTATACACAAAAACCACTTTTTTGTCTTTACGTATTTAGACTTAGGTTGAGTTTCAAGCTATACAGCCTCTTCATCAGCCAGTTAAAAAGCACGCGCCAGGTTCGTAAAGTTGATAGGAATATTTGGCGGGCCATAGTTAAAATTAAAGACTGCTATTAACGCTAAGCAGCTGCTGCATAGGCTTTACCAAGTCACTTAACGTATGAGTAGCATTAAAGAATCAAGCAGTCAGGCCAACGGGCATACCCTTTGAAGTTGTTTCAAACCCTCTGCGCCGCAGGTAGCTAATTTTTCGTACTCACAATCACTGTTTCCACTTAGACCGTAGTTAAAAAAGGTTTTTCATCCCAAATTAAGTGTATATGAACACTTTTAAGATAAACCTAGCTGTCGTGGCTACGTCATAAGCTGATCCCAAATTAATTGCGATGCAAGGGGTTTCGAACGATAAAGCTGAAAGGGTAAAACAGAAGGCTAAATGTACAAGGGGTACCACTAAATACATATCGACTACCCCCCTTCTAGCCTAGGATAGACTCCAATTAGAGAAGCAACAATGATAATCGACCGCAAGGACGGATAAGGCTGCGCCTTACCCGTACTCCTCCGACTTCGTCGTAGGAGTGTTACCTATTTACATTACATAATTAGTCATATGAATACGCTAAGTGGCCAATCCACACCAATTACAACTGCTTAATTGCAAAAGTAACTGCATGGTAGCTGATTACGCCTATGAAACTGAAACCTCAATCTCAAACCCACCCATTATATCTTTATAAGCTGTTCTCATAACATCTTGTGCTATCGCAACATCATTTTCTTTTACTATGACTGAGTCATGCAACGGCAGTGCGGCTATACCTTTTTCGCACAATTCAGCCAAAATTGCATCCATGATTCTGCTATCTGTGTTTTGAAGTCTTAACCCTATGCCCTCTTGAGCGATATACTCGCTAATGTCAGCATAAGCCGATACTAGATAGCCGTGTGCTTCCTCCCCGGTCAACCCATCAGGAAGACCCTCTATGAAGCTTTCTCTGGACTCACGAACTACCTTAGCTCTTTCAATCGGACAGTTCATTTTTTGCTTAAAGCTTGGACGTGAGCTTCTAGTAACAGCAGACTTAAAACCACCCAAGTTATCAGAGTTGACAAAGCGTAGTACAAGCGCCTTAACAACACCTCGCTCTAGTCCCTCAATTGTATAAGGATCTCGATCTATCTTAATACCTGCCCAAGCATAAAGCATATTCAGATGCATCGCTTTAAAGTCAACTTCTTTAGTAGGATAGCCATCAATCGTTATTAATTTACGATGCTCTTTTTTACTGGTTTGATAAGAGATCCCACCTTGATCGTAAAACCTTCCACCGAGATCAAGTGAATACTTGAATATACGCCTTAGCGCAACAGCTAGCATTTTCTTGTCTTGAAGAACTATTGTATTTTGCAATAGAGTGTTGACCTTACTAACTCTACTAGACAAAATATCTGCGCATTTAGGCAGGGGTAAATCGTTTTTATCTTTGTCCCTCAGGCAGATAAAGCTACCCACAAATGCTATATTTCCCAACTCCAACTTACCTGAGAAATAGCTAGTGAACTTTTCTGTGGGCCAAAAAGTCGACTGCTCAGGGTTCCCTTCAATTGGAGCTGCAATATGTTGTTTAATTAATCCAAGTTTTTCAAGAAAGTCTAAAAGCTTAATTATGATTTCCGTATTTATAGAGCCAGAAGAATGACTGGTTGATCGAGAGTACCTTACCCTACACTCATGGTTCCTAGCATCAAGTAAGTGCGCCAGAAGTATGCTCAGGTAAACACGGTATACATTCTTGTGAAATTTATTGCCGCTGGCGTGAAAGTCACTCTTTAGTAATTCGAGTAGCTCCTCTACTGCTGCTATATTTTTATAGCTTACTCGGTTCGTAAGCCTATTAGTTACCTTCTCACTTCGAAGTGACCTAGAGCTAGTAAGTTTTATAGCTCTTTCGAGTTCTAGGATATCGTTAAGCCTCATTTCAGCTGCTACCTAACACTTACTAGCAACAGAAACTGGCAAGCCACTATGGAACTTAAAGTCCTCATCGGGGCTAGAGATAAGCTCAGCTTCAACATTGCCAAAGAACTCAACGCGCTCAGTGATATCAAATTCGCTAATATCTTGTGCCAGTGTTAAGTAATCTTGGTAATGACGCGCTTCAGAGCGAAGCAATGAGATATAAAAATCACCTAAGCGTTTATCAACATACGGAGCAAGCTTTGCAAAACGCTCACAAGAGCGAGCTTCAATATACGCACCTATGATTAGTTTATCGACCAAAGCATCAGGCTCATAACTTTTTACATGACGCAGCATCCCTTTTGCGTAACGGCATGGAGTAATACTCTGATACTCGACACCATACTCATGCATGATCTCGAGTACTTGATAAAAATGATGAAGCTCTTCTTTGATAAGCATCACCATTTTGTCTATCAAGTTTTGCCCGTAAGGTGTATTCGACTTTGGGATCATTGATTTGGTGAGCTTATTCTTGTCTGCTAGTTCACGCCAGTTACCCTGTCGCTTGTATATCAGTGTCTCAAAGGGTTTAAGCCATTCGAGTAGCGCATCACCGCTCTCTTTATCCACTGCATACTTTCGAATCAAGAACATTGCTGACTGGGCAGCCTTCAACTCACACACTAGGTGGTCTATGAGCACCACGGATAGGTTATCTTGCTTTGTTGCCTCAGTAACCCACTCATCAGGCGTTGATGCTTGCAGAAACGAATTAATTGGCTTTAGTAACTCATCCATCTTAAGCCTCCTTAGCTTTTAATTTATGGCCTAGGGGAAAATCACCATTGAAAGCACTTATAAATAGGTTCGTTGTACAACCATTTAACAACTTGCACGCATAAGTAGTTAGCTCACAAATTAAATGATCAATTAATATGATGGGTAAATTTTCTTTTTTGGTCGCCTGTTCAACCCACTCATCGGGGGTACTGCATAATAAAAAGTTGTTAATTGGCTCTAAAAGCTGGCTATGTGGCACGCTGACTACTCATTGCTATAAATTGCGATTATGTATTTTAACACGAAATAATGCCCTGAATAAAATAAACACACGCCCTTATTACAAGCATGTGGATAACTTGACTTTGCTTAGTTACTGAACCATAACTAAATGGACTGTATAAAAAACAAACCAACTATAACCAAACAGTAATATATCCTTTTATGGAGAGCACGCAATGATACTAAATCACCTATGGGGCTTATACGCCCATCCACTCGAAGAGTGGCAAACAATTGATAACCGTCACGAAAGCTTAACCTACAGCTTATCGCACATTTTGCTAATCGCTTTATTTCCCTCAGCAATGGGATACTACTCATCGGTTTACCTAGGCTGGAGTATAGGCACAGGTAACCCAGTTTTTTTAACCCATGAAAGCGCACTGATGATTGGTGCGGCTATGTATGTTGCTTTAATTGGCGGTGTATTTGCACTGGCCTACTTAGCGCATTGGATGGCGGTTACTTTTGGTGCTAAACCAACCTTTACCCAAACTATCGAGCTGGCAGCGTATACCGCAACACCGGTGTTTATGTCGGCATTGGCTGCCTTTTGGCCTGAGTTGTGGTTTGTGGTGTGTGTTGGTTTAGTGGCACTCGCTTACTCTGTTTATTTACTGTATACCGGCGTCCCTATTTTAATGCACATTCCGCAGGAGCGCGGCTTTATTTATGCAAGCTCTGTTGTCACCTGTGGATTAATTCTACTTGTTATTATTTTAGCGCTTACCGCCATGCTATGGACCAACGGTATTATCAGCCCTATGTTTACCTAAAAATTGAAAAACAAAAAAGGAGCGATTAAGCTCCTTTTTTTGTAACGCCGATAATGCTATCAGGCAGTATTATCACGGTTAATCAGATTCGTTTTCATCTTGGTTATGGATTTCTAAACCAGACGACATCGCGTTTTCGCGAGTGCTTTTAGCAGAATCGTTACGTAGCTTATCAATACGATTTAGATAGTCTTGATCAACATCGCCAGTAATGTATTGTCCATCAAACACTGACGTTTCAAACTTAGTGATTTCAGGGTTTTCTTGGCTAACTGCGGCAATCAAATCACTTAATGATTGAAAGATTAAACCATCAGAACTAATGCTTTGGTTAATATCTTCTACTTCACGACCATGTGCAATTAGTTCAGCCGCCGATGGCATATCTATGCCGTATACATTTGGAAAGCGTATTTCCGGTGCAGCTGACGCAAAGTAAACGTTTTTAGCACCTGACTCGCGTGCCATCTCAACTATTTGTGCTGAGGTAGTACCACGTACTATTGAGTCATCAACAAGTAGGACATTTTTACCTTTAAACTCACGGTCAATTGCATTGAGTTTTTGACGTACTGATTTTTTACGTAGCTCTTGGCCTGGCATAATAAACGTACGGCCAATGTAGCGATTTTTAACAAAGCCTTGGCGGTAAGGTAAATCAAGTACGCGTGCCATTTCTAAAGCGATATCACATGAAGTTTCTGGGATAGGAATAACGACATCAATGTCTTTATCGGCCCACTCACGTGCTACTTTCTCGCCTAGTTTAGTTCCCATATTTACACGTGCAGCATAAACCGACATACGATCAATGGTTGAATCCGGGCGCGCAAAGTAAACAAATTCAAAAATACATGGTGAGTAAGACACTTTATCTGCACAGGTAAAAGAATGAAACTCACCTTTTTCAGTCACGTAAATCGCTTCGCCTGGGGCAACGTCACGAATAAACTCAAAGCCATCTGGCTTTAACGCCACACTCTCTGATGCAAACATATATTCAGTACCGGCAGCAGATTCACGTTTACCAAATACTAAAGGACGGATACCATTTGGATCGCGAAACGCCACAATACCATGACCGATAATCATGGCTATAGTTGCATAACCACCCGTCACTTTATTGTTAACTTCAGTAACCGCTGTAAAAATATCTTCGGGGTCTAATTTTAGTTTGTCTGGCTTACTTAGCTCATGTGCCATGATGTTAAGTAAAATCTCAGAATCAGAGGTAGTATTAACATGGCGACGTGCCTCTGAAAATAACTGCTCTTTTAACGACTCTGCATTGGTTAAGTTACCATTATGGGCAAGTGCTATACCAAAAGGAGAGTTCACGTAAAACGGCTGAGCCTCTGACGAGCTTGAAGAACCCGCTGTTGGGTAGCGCACATGGCCAATGCCAATGTTGCCTTGCAAACGTTTCATATGACGAGTGTGAAATACATCTTTCACTAGGCCATTTGCTTTGCGCAAGCTAAATGTATTGTTCTCAATAGTTATGATACCCGCAGCATCTTGGCCACGGTGTTGCAAAACGGTTAAGCCATCATAAATCGCCTGATTAACTGGCGATGTTCCGACTATTCCAACGATACCACACATGTAATTTATCCTCGCCGATTAACGGTTTACTGAATTTAAAAAGCTCGAGTTGTTTTCTAGGTACGAAAAGAACCATTCAACTACAAAGCCAAATTCTGGAATCAAAATAGAGTTGCCCCACCAATGCGTATTTGGCGCACCAGTAAAAGCATCAAGAAAGAAGAGTAACGCGCTCACGACCAACACGCCTCGAAGAGCACCAAACACCACACCAAAAACACGGTCTGTGCCGGATAATCCGGTTCGCTGTACAAGCTCACCTAAAATATAGTTTAGTAAACCGCCTAACAATAGCGTCGCAAAGAATAATATGGCAATGGCCGCTGCATTTCTTAAAAGGGGTTCAGAAATGGATGTTAGGAAGGAAGCTAAATATTGATAAAATAAGCTGGAGATGATGAAAGCCCCTGCCCATACCGCTAATGACATAGCTTCTTTAACAAAGCCGCGTATTAAACCGATGATGGTAGAGAGTGCAATAATGCCAATAATGGCGTAATCAACCCAGATCATAAGAACCAATTAGTCGCTAATTTTGGGCGCATTCTATACCTAAACCTCCCAGTGATGCAAGTTTAAGCGTGAGATTGCAGGTGAGTAAAAACATGCAGTTTTTAGATAAAAAATAGTGTGAAATATACAGGCTAAAAGTGAGGATAGTTCTGGTTTAAACTTATCGAATAGATAAATGTGTAATATCAGCTGATAAACACATTTACCTATTAATGACTAAGTTATTTTGCCACTTCAAATTGAGTAACTTTACCGTTTAGTTTAGTTAGCTCTTTCAGCGCGGGAAGTTGGGACTGCAGCTCATTTTTACTTAATGACGGCCCTACAAATACTTTAGTTAACGTACCATTTGGCGTTTTAATTGGCCTAGTAAAGCTTTTAAAACCTTTCGTTTTTAGCTTTGCTTGCAACGCTTTTACATTTGCCGCATGAGAAAAACTACCAAGCTGAATGACATACGCCATACTTGTTAAGTTTTCATTGGTATTACGCGTAGCGTTATTTTGCTCGGTAGTGACTGTGTCTTGCTTTGTATCGGTTATGACCGCTTCAACCATTGCTGGCTGTGCAGTAACGTCAGTTTCAGCTGAGCTATTTTGTTGCTCAAATGCAGCATCATCAGGCTGAATATTTTCAATTTCATCCTCTTTTAATGGTTCTGCATTTGCCACTTGCTGATCAATTGATTCTTGTAAATCAATGGTCTTGAACTCAGAGCGTTCTGGAATCGCTTTAAAGCCTTCTTTATAGTGCACTTTTTCACCATCGAGTATATTGGGAATAAACACAATTGCTGCGATCACCACAATACTTGTTCCGACTAAGCGATTAATAAAACCTGAGTTCACCGACATCCTCTCTATTTTTTAAAGTAATGAATAGCGCCAGCCACGGTAAAAAATGAGCCAAATACAATCAATAGTGTATTACTTGGCTGGCTTGGCAAAATAGCATCCAATGCTATCTCTACGTTGCTATAACCCTGTTTAAAATGACTATTGGGTATACTTGAAAGCGCCTGTTGAAGATGAGCTGCACTATCCCCTCGCGGGCCACCTAAGCTAGCCAACGACCATTCATCGACTACATCAGCCACTTCTTTAAGCACACCGACTTTATCTTTATCAGCAAGCATAGCGGCTAATGCATGAATTTTAAAGCCTTTATCTTTATAGCTTGCTAACTTAGTTGCTAAATAACGTGCCGATTCAGGGTTATGTGCCACATCGGTGTACACTAATGGCGACTCACTTAATTGTTGAAAGCGCCCTTCTACCACTAAGTTGGCTATGCACTGAGTTATCACTTCATCACTTGGTAATAAATCTAGCACCGACAATGTCGTTAACGCAGTGGCCACATTTTGACACGGGATGGCCGGTTTAGGTAACTCGAGATTATGTGCTTTAAATTGCCAACTAAAACTTTGCTCATGCTCTTTAAAAATAAAGTCGCTGCCCGATAGCACCATATTAGCGTTAATTTCTTTGCCATAATCGGTCATTGTATGCGGGATATTTAAATCTCCAATAATTGCCGGGGTACTCTCTCTAAAAATTCCCGCCTTGTCATAAGCCACCAGCTCACGGGTATCACCTAAATATTCTTTATGATCTAAATCGATGGTGGTGATCACACTAGCAAATGGGGTAACAATATTGGTCGCGTCAAAACGCCCGCCCAAACCGACCTCTAACAACACGTAGTCAACTTCTAAGCGTTTAAATATAGCCAACGCGCCTAAGGTACCATATTCAAAATAGGTTAATGGTGTGTCACCACGCCCTTGCTCTAGTAAATTAAACGCATCGACATGGTATTGATCGTCAAGCTCTGCCCCATTAACGCGTACACGCTCGTTATAGCGAACTAAATGAGGTGAAGCATAGGTGCCAACACAATAACCCTGGGCTAATAATAATGACTCTAAACAACGTGCTGTTGTTCCTTTGCCATTGGTGCCTGCAATAAGAATGATTTTACTTGAGGAAGTTAAAAGCTCTATGTTGTTAGCAACACGAGCAACGCGCTCTAAGCCCATTTCTATATTAGCAGGGTGAACACTCTCTAAATAACAAAGCCAATCATCAAGGCTTGATGATTGGCTAGGAATTGTTTTTGTCATAGCATGTAATCAGTAAAGCTGAAATTTACGCTACTCTATGCTCTTGTTCCGTAGAAGGCAAGTTCATAAACTTTGCTAAGATACGTGCTAGCGTATCGCGCATTTCTCGACGGTCAATAATCATGTCGATTGCGCCGTGCTCTAATAAAAACTCACTGCGTTGGAAACCCTCTGGTAGTGTTTCACGCACGGTTTGTTCAATAACACGAGGACCTGCAAAACCAATCAAAGCTTTAGGCTCTGCAACATTAATATCACCAAGCATTGCCAATGATGCTGATACACCACCCATTGTTGGGTCAGTCATTACCGAGATGAACGGTAGGCCTTTTTCGGTCATTTTAGCAAGTGCAGCACTGGTTTTAGCCATTTGCATAAGTGACATTAGCGCCTCTTGCATACGTGCACCGCCCGATGCAGAAAAACAAATCAGCGGCATATTATGCTCTAAACATTGGTCAACCGCGTCAACAAAGCGAGCACCTACAACCGATGCCATTGAGCCACCCATAAATGAGAATTCAAATGCAACTGCAGCAACCGGAATACCTTTTAAGTTCCCTTTCATTGCAACCAGTGCGTCTTTTTCACCGCTTGACTTTTGAGCTGCATTAATACGGTCTGAGTACTTTTTAGAGTCTCTAAATTTAAGCACATCTTTAGGTTCGTGTTGAGCGCCTAATTCGTGGCGGTCACCGTCATCTAAAAACTGTTCAAGACGTTTACGACCACTAACACGCATATGATGGTCGCACTTAGGGCATACATTTAGTGATTTTTCTAATTCTGCTTTATATAAAATTGAATCACATGACGTACATTTAGCCCATACACCTTCTGGAATTTCTTTACGACCTGAAGATTTAGTCGTTTTTGGTAAGATTTTTTCTAGCCAACTCATTTGCAACTCTCTTAATGCTGTTCTGTGTCGCGAGTCTACATGTTAACCATGCAAACAAATTTTTCCAATTAAAACATGAATTACGCTATCACGGTATAAAAAACTGGTCTTAGTAGTTAGCCCTACGAATAATAGCGTATAAAAATCATCACCTGATTACCTTTTAAATATCGGTATCGGCTAAAAACAAAGGCCCCAACGGCGTTCTAGGAATATTAAAGTGTTCTGGGTAATCAACATCTACTAAATATAAACCCGCCGCTTTTGCTGTGGCGCTCGCTTTGGCCCGCTCTTTAACATCTAACAGCTCTTTTAACCAAATTGGTTCATGTTTATGTAAACCGATATCCATTAAACACCCGGTAATATTACGTACCATATGATGCAAAAACGCATTGGCTTTAATATCAATAATGACATAAGCACCTTGGCGCTGTACCGATAAATGATGAATCGTTCGCGTTGCCGTATTAGCTTGGCAGTGAAGCGCTCTAAACGAGGTGAAATCGTGCTCACCTAATAAATATTGGCAAGCCTGCTGCATTTTCACTTCATCTAAAGGATGATGAAAATGGGTAACACCTTCATTTAATACCGCACCACGAAACGCATAATTATAAATCACATAACGATAACGACGAGCAGTTGCACTAAAGCGAGCATGAAAGTCTTCAACCACAGGCTGGGCAAAACGAATAGCAATGTCTTTTGGTAATAAGGTATTCATGCCTAATGTAAAGGCCACCATTTCACGCTCAGCATGGGTATCAAAATGCACAACTTGACCAGTGCCATGAACACCGGCATCGGTGCGCCCTGCACATACAATTTCAACCGGATGATTACAAATGCGCGACAACGCTTTTTCTACTTCTTGTTGTACGCTATTTACATGAGATTGACGCTGCCAACCACTGTAACGCGCGCCGTTGTATTCTACTCCAAGTGCTACTCGCATAATTACTGCTTTACCTACTGTGCTAATCGACGCTGCATTTTATGCTATATGGCGTTCCAATAAAAGCAGCGAACTAAGGTTCCTAACTGTGCGATACAAAAAACCCGTTATTAGTGTTAGCCAATAACGGGTTTTACAGCTTAGATATCCTTTTAAGGATTAGCTATTGTTAGTTTTTCAGCTTAGCTTTTAGATTTTGTGCTTCTTCTTGCACATCGTCTGGGCCATTATTAATAATCTCATCTAAAATTTTAACTGCCGAGTCAGCATCATCAATTTCTATATATGCGTGAGCAAGATCAAGCTTTGCCGAGTAACCACCACTTTGAGTATCAACATCCATAGGGTTATCACCAGCAAGTAGTGAATCGTAGTCACCCAAACCAACATCCATATCGACGTCGGTGTAAGGTTCGTGATCTATATCCGCATCATCACTTTGCTCTAGTAATGCATCAATATCAACAAAGTCATCTTGATCTAATGGCTCAGTAACCTCAGGTTTCTCAATGGGCTCTTGCAACGATGGTGCTTTATCATCAGCTAAATCTTCGTTAAGTAAGCTATTAAAATCAACATCGAATTCACTGCTGTCGCTTAAATCAACATCATCAGGTTCAGCCAACTCATTCAGTAATGAATCAAAATCTGTTTGTGTTAAATCAGCCATGAACTCATCATCTAGTTCATCATCTGAAATCATTTCTGATTCTGACGGTACTGACGTTTGCGTTAAATCAGCTTCTCGATCAGCATTTGTTTGCTGATCGGTAAATTCAGCTGACTCTGTTAACGCATCAAGTTGATCATCGTCAAAATCATCATTAGAGCTAACAGCTTGCTCATCTGCAGCTTGTTCAGTCAGATCTGCAGACTCTGAAATATCATTATCTAAAGCTTGCTCTATATCTAACTCTGAAAACTCATTGTTAAGTAACAGCTCATCATCAAAATCATCTTCTAGGCTATCGAGATCGTTACCTGCTGATAGAGCATTAGCGAGATCTTGCTCTGCTTGGCTGGGTGACATGCCTGTGGCATCACCATCTAAATTATCACCTTGTAGCTCTTGTGGTGTTAAAGATTGTTGTTCCTCATCAGATAAAGGCAGTTCATCATCCAGCTCTAACTCAGGATACTCCTCAAGTTCTTCACTTGGGGTGATTATTTCAGGCTCATATAGCTCATCGTCTTCTGACGATAAATCGTTGCTTTGGATATCGCCAGCAAGCGGATCATCGCCTAAATCAATTTCCTCTTCATCAAGATCATCGTCTAAGTCATCCATTGACCAATCAGGTACTTGTTCATCCTCATCGCCTGTTTGCTCAAGCTCACTTAAAAGATCATCGACACTTTTGAAGTTTTCATCGTTGTATTCGTCAAGCGCATCTTCTGGGTCGAGTAAAGTAGAAGACGTATCGGTAAAATCATCTTCTGATCCAACATCAGGCTCTGCTTCAAGTTC
>NZ_PNDI01000004.1:0-109618 GCF_005887465.1 Pseudoalteromonas sp. S1610
CCTAGGGACGAATTTCTCTTTGTTGCTCGGTTTTTACTTAGCCCACTAGGTTACAAACCTCGCGCCGCGATTAAACCGCCCCTAGTTTGAACAAATTTTAATCCGCAAAGGTCAACAGACCCTAGAACCCGATTAGATTTTAGTTAACCAACCGTGTTTATCTTCGCTCTTACCCCATTGAATGTCGTTCAATGCCTGACGTAAGCGTGCCGTTGTTGGCCCTGGTTCACCGTTACCTACTTTGTATTCTTTATCGTTATGGATAAACGTACCTACTGGAGTCAATACTGCCGCAGTGCCTGAAAGTGCTGCCTCAGTACCTGGTTTTGCTGCACGCTCTAAAAGCTCAGTGACAGTAAAGTTGCGCTCGCTAACCGTCATACCTAAATCTTTAGCTATGGTTAAAATGCTATTACGGGTTACACCGTGTAAAAATGTGCTGTCGAGTGCTTTTGTAATGATTTCATTGCCATCAATTAAAATAAAGTTTGCGGCACCGGTTTCTTGTACATCGCCGCCTGGGCAAAATAAAATTTGGTCGGCTTTATATTTAGTGCGTGCTGCTGAAATTGGGCCAAGTGCGCTGGCATAGTTACCACCGCTTTTGATCATACCCATGTGCGGGGCACAGCGCATACCATCTTCTTCAAGTAAAACACGTAACGCAGTTGCACCACCTGAAAAATAATCACCCACTGGCGATAATAACGTGTAAAGCAACGAACTCATTGACGGTGCCGCCGCTTTACCAATGGCAGCTTCAGTACCAATGTGGGTTGGGCGAATATACATAGAACCAGGAGGAAGCGGCGTTTCATCGGCGTATTCACGAACAATATCGATGATCATTGTTTTTAGCATCTCGCCATCAACAGCAGGTAAACTCAACAATTCAGAACTTTGCTGCATGCGCGCAATATTAGCGTCCATTCTAAAAATATTAACCGAGCCATCTTCGTGACGAAAGGCTTTTAACCCTTCAAAACATGTACTTGAATAATGAAGAACGTGCGCACCTGCATGCAACTCAAGCTTATCGCAAGGAACAATTGAGCTTTCGCCCCACTGATTGTCAGAAAACTTAGCTTGAATCATCTGCGGCATAAACACAGTACCAAATGCTGCCATTTTTATTCTCTCTTGTGTGGTCTATTTTTCTCCATTGTATGACAACCAGC
Organism: Pseudoalteromonas sp. S1610; assembly: GCF_005887465.1. Classification (GTDB taxonomy): domain Bacteria; phylum Pseudomonadota; class Gammaproteobacteria; order Enterobacterales; family Alteromonadaceae; genus Pseudoalteromonas; species Pseudoalteromonas undina. The sequence continues at coordinate 1,179 of NZ_PNDI01000004.1, forward strand.
TACTATTTAACCATAGCAAAACGAGCTGTTTTTAAATTAATTAGAAGAATTTTTTGCATGTACTGATGATTATTTAATCAATAAAGCACTTACCAACCTTTTAATGCAATAATCAGCTAACATTTTATAGTTAGCTGATTAATTAATGCGTACATTATGATGGCGGCTATTTTATTAGCCTCTATTTAAACGAATAACGCAATATACGCTTTAATACTGAGGTGTATTGGTGAAAAAATCCGCCAGTATTATAAGCAATCCCCTGCTTTTGTAATGCTGCTTGCACTTTAGGCGCAATTTCTTGATAACGCGACGACGGCATATCAGGAAATAAATGATGCTCTATTTGAAAGCTTAAATGCCCAGTTAAAATATGAAACCAACGCGCCCCTTTAATGTTTGACGAACCCAGCGCTTGGCGATAATACCACTGCCCTTGGCTTTCGTTTTTGCAGTCTTGCTCATAAAAGGTATGGGTTTGCTCGGTAAAATGACCACAAAAAATAATGGTTGAGGTCCATAGGTTACGAATTAAGTTTGCCAAAAAATTACCGCTTAATACCCATAAAAACAGTGGTCCCGCCAAAACTGGAAATAACACATAGTCTTTAATTAGTTGGCGCGCCCCTTTACTAAAAAAGCGCTTTTTTAAAGTGCTATGCGCTACAGCGCCTTTACGGTTTGGTTTCTTTTTACCTATAAAGACTCGCTCGCCTGCGAGCTCATGATACGACACGCCCCACTGAAACAGCACGCTTAAATTTAAATAGATAATAAACTGCCATGTATTTTTTAGCCGCCATTTAAAGTCATTGCTCAACCTTAATAAGCCATAACCAAAGTCACGATCTTTTCCGATAATGTTAGTGTAAGTATGATGTTCAAAGTTATGAACGCGGTTCCAGCTTTGGCCATCGCAGGCTATATCCCACTCGTAGCTTTTAGAGTTAAGTTGTTTGTCGTTCATCCAATCGTATTGACCATGCATTACGTTGTGGCCAATTTCCATGTTGTCGAGAATTTTAGCCAAACCAAGTAATAAAACACCCGCTACCCACAATAATGGCTGTACAAAACCAAGCATCAATAAAATCCGTCCGCCTATTTCGCAAAACCGCTGCTTACGCACAATAGAACGAATATAATTTGCATCCTTTTGCCCAACTGTAGCTAATGTCGACATTTTAATTTCATCTAAATCATCGGCTAACTGTTGATAATTTATAGTTGTCATAGCTGTAACTCCAAATCGCTAACGGCTTGGCTCACACACAGTTGAATTAACTGCTCGCCAGTATCTGATAATTGATTAGTTTTTAAATTACGCACCACTCCCGACTTTTTAATGCACTGGCATTGATGGCAAATACCAATGCCGCAACCACGCTGCACAGGGAGTTTTTTTGCTTCAAACTGGTTTAATAGCACCTCATTACTAGTCACTACATGCGTGTCTTTATTTATTATTACTGAAAAATGATTGTCGTCAGTCAATTTAGGCAAGGATAGAGCAAACGATTCTTGGTAATAGGTTAAATTAAGTAGACGAGTAAAATCTGCTACTTCTTGCATAAAGCCAGCAGGACCACAGCAATATATATCAGGATTATCGTCCGTATTTATATGAGTAGTTAAATATGGGCTTCGATCCCGTGTAAGCAGTACATAAGAAAAATGATTATATTGCTGTGTCAGCATTTTTAACTCATTAGTGCATTGGTGCTCACCTGCTGTAGCAAAGTAAATTAATTTTATCTGATGCTCAGTATTACTTAGCTGCTGATCAAGCATAGCAAGCATAGGCGTAATTCCCGAACCACCAGCAATAAACGTGCTGGGTTTGTGCCAGCTTTTAAATACAAAGTCGCCACTTGGTGGAGAAATATTACACCATGGCTGCACCGCTAATGCATTTTGCAATTGGCTTGTAAAATGACCTTGCTGATCTGTTTTTACTAATAAACGAAGTAAACCTGTCGCCTTATATTGTGCGGGGCTGCATGCCAAAGTAAACACTCGAGTAAGCAAACGTCCATTAGCTTCCACCGTTAAGCTAATGTGTTGACCAGCAATATGTATAGGCCACTTTTTACTTGGTTTAAGTGAAATACTTAAAAATCGCCCGCTTAGCGCTTGGACATCAACAACCTTGGCTCGAAAAAGGTCAGCGCGCCACGCAGGTTTAAACTTTTGCATTATTGGCTCAATATAAGCTGCAAAGCTTTGATGGTGTAAAAACCATTTTGAAAATTGGTCTAATACCGGAGTTAACATGGTTATAAATTCTCTATTTAAATCGACTACCCATTAGTTTCTGCTGGGTTTTATATTTGAGCATACACGTGTAAGCCCAAACTTCAGCGCACAAGTGTACGCTCGAATTTTTAAATTTCAACCCCATTAGAGTAATTATTCAATTTTTCTAGAGCGGTATTTAAAGGTTAACAACGCTTAAGTACCCAATGGAGAACGATTAAATTGCGTGCACTTGTACTTATCCCAAATACTTAACACCATGATAAATAGCGTGCTAAGGTAGTTAAAATTTAGTTAATTTTGGAAGCCATTATGAACAAAGTAACAACGCGTAAAAAATTTTCTACACTTGCCAAAATCAGTTGTGCATTTGCACTTTCGGGGCTCACCAGCCTCAGCGCTTATGCAGTTGATTTTAAAGAATTGGATAAATTAGCGCTTAATGTAAAACCGGTAACTGTTGCCCAAGGAATTTCAATTCCGTGGGCTATTGAGGCTCTGCCAAACGGTGACTTATTAATAACCGAGCGCAGCGGCATCCTTTATTTACTTCGTAATAACTCCACCAGCTTAACTAAAATCACTGGGCTACCAAAAATAGATGCCAACGGCCAAGGCGGGCTTCTTGATTTAGAGCTACACCCTGATTTTGCTAATAATCAATGGCTATATATTACTTATTCAAGCAGTGAAGGCGATGGCGCAGGTAGTAACACCGCACTTATGCGTGCAAAGCTAAGTAACGATCACAGCCAACTACTTGAGTCACAACAATTATACAAAGGTGAGCATAACTCTAAAAAAGGTCAGCATTACGGCAGCCGTATTGTGTTTGATAACCAAAACTATGTGTATTTTTCGATTGGCGACCGCGGCTCGCGAGATATTAATCCACAAGATTTAGGCCGTGATGGCGGTAAAATTTATCGTTTACACGACGATGGTAAAATTCCATCCGACAACCCCTTCGTAAACCAAAAAGGTGCAAAACCAGCGGTTTGGTCTTATGGGCATCGTAACCCACAAGGTATGTGGTTCGATGGTGACAATAGTGTATTTTGGGCACACGAACACGGCCCCCGTGGTGGCGATGAGCTTAATATGATTAAACCTAAAACTAACTACGGCTGGCCCGTGGTGAGTTACGGTATTAACTACAGCGGCACCTCGTTTACCGATTTAACAGAAAAACCGGGCATGCAAGCGCCCATATTACAGTGGACACCGTCTATCGCTCCTTCAGACATGTTGCTAGTAAAAGGTGATAAATACCCTGAACTTAAAGGTAAATTTTTACTCGCTTCAATGAAATACGCCTTTGTTAGCGTATTAGAAATAGCAGATGGCAAGGTCGTTAAACAAAGTAAATTACTTGAAGGTATTGGCCGTATTCGCAGCCTAGCCCAAGGTGATGATGGTACTATTTACCTTGGATTAGATGGCCAGGGCATTGTGCGACTAGATCCTAAGTAGTCATTTAATACATCTAATTACAGTAACAGCAAACTTTTTGCAGCTTAACTGCGTACTGTTACTGTAATTAGCTAATAAAGAACGAGGGTGTTGATGTTTTCATTTTTAAAGCCAGATCCAATCAAAAAATTGCGTAAAGAGTACGATGCAAAATTAGAGCAAGGCATGCAAGCACAAAGAAAAGGCGATATTAAAAGCTATGCGATGTTAACTGACGAGGCTGAAAAAATCTGGAATGAAATAGAAGCACTCGAAGCCAAAAAGGCCAAGTAAACATATATCCTACCAATTCAAACCAATCCCGCGTTAAAAACGCGGGGTTTTAATACTTACAAACATCCTTTTTTAAATTCACTTAAGCCCAACCAGATAATTCCCTAGCTTAACCTCCATCGTAATTAGCTTTTAATTGAGCACAGCTGATTATACTCATAGCATTATTGCCTTCTCTTACTTATGCTCATAACCCACCTAAAACCTCGCATAAACAATTATTTACATTAACGTTAATTAGTGGAATTATTAATCTAGTCCAAAAGAGTTGATGCATTGTTTGAAGTAGCAGAATCTTAAAGCGCTGATGATTTTGTGAGTGCGAGGAAAGCATTTTTAGTAAAGTGTGTAATTAAGCCATAAAGCATCAAAAATTTACTGGAAAAAATGCAATATAATGAAAAAATTATAATTAAATCAAGGAATACAGATGTACACAGGTAGTTGTTTATGCGGCTCAATCAACTTTTCAATTAATGGTAAAGTTACTGATATTATTCATTGTCATTGTTCGCTTTGTCGTAAGGCCAGTGGCAGTGCTTTTGCTACTAATGGATTTATTAATGCCAGCGATCTGACATTAACTGATTACAACGGCACACTTACTTTTTACCAAAGTAGTGAAGGTAAACGTAAGTACTTTTGTAAAACCTGCGGCGCTCCAATTTATAGTGCTAACGCTCAATCTCCTCAAAGATATCGCCTTCGATTAGGCGCGTTGACCTGCGATATAACAGAGCGACCCATATCGCATAATTTCATCACCTCAAAAGCTAATTGGGAAGACTTAGATGCTCAGCTTCCTCGTTATGAGGGACATGAGCCAGGACGAGAGTAAATTCATATAAATTTATCTATTTTTTTAAGTGGGAGTTTGAATGAAACTGAATCAAGTAACTTTGCCAGTCAAAGATATGAATGAAGCGGTGAGTTTTTATTGCACACTTGGCTTTACCCAAATCGTTGATACACCTCATTATGCACGTTTTAGTTGCCCTGAAGGAGACTCTACATTTTCATTGTCTTTAGAGAGTGAATTTTTTGAAAATCATTCTGTAATTTATTTTGAGAACGATAACCTTGAACAATTGTGCCAGCAATTAATCAAAAAGGGGATCGTATTCGAACAGCAACCCACAGAGCAAAGGTATCTATGGAAAGAAGCGGTTTTAAAAGACCCTTCAGGAAATAAAATTAAACTCTATAAAGCTGGAGAAAATCGATTAAACCCACCTTGGAAGGTACAAAAACAGCCCTAAAGCTAAGCACGAACCAGCATTGCGCTAAGCAGCTAAATGCTGGCGTTTAAGTACTGTACTTAGCTATTTATATTCCATCTTAGCAGTTAAGCGATTAAATAACCCTGGGAAAAACCGTTTTATAAACGGTGCCCAACCACTTAACCCTTGCCCTATTACTACTTCATCCTTTTTATTGTAGATTGCAGTGAGCATTTTTGATGCAGCTACATTTACGTTCATACCATTTTCTATTGAAGGCTCAGGTTTGTTTTGCGCCTCACCTTGCTCGTTCAATGAGTTATGGGCAATCGCCGTTTTAATTGAGCCAGGGCAAATAGTTAAGCAATGTATGTTGTGCTCTGCCACTTCGGCGCGTAAGCAATCCATAAAGCCTACTACAGCGTATTTACTGCCTGAATATCCGGTTCTGAACTTAGATCCTACTTTGCCTGCCACGCTACTAATAGCCACTACTGAACCGCTTTTACGTGCCACCATTGAAGGTAGTACCGCTTTAGTGAGTGCAATTAAGCCAAAGTAATTTACTTCCATAAGTTGCCGGTACACTTTAAAGTCGTTTTCTAAAAATAAGCTACGCTGCGATACGCCACCGTTATTAATTAAAATATCAATGGGGCCTAAGCTATCTATTTTCTCCGATACATCCTGCAGTACCATTTCGGGCTTTGATAAATCAAGCGGGATAACACGGTGCCCCTCGCCTTTTAACTCGCCTTTTACTTGGTTGAGTTTATCGATATTTCGCGCTGATAAAATAACCTTTGCACCTTGCTCTGCAAATTGTTTTGCAAGTTCTTCACCAATACCTGATGATGCGCCGGTGATCCACACTGTTTTATTATTATAATCCATGGTTTACCTTATATTCTTTGACTGGTTATGCTTTAGTTGGACCCGCTATTTCATTCACTTGCTGTTCTAAGTTTTTGTAAAAGCCCATTAAAAATAGTAGCTCAACAGTGACATACAAAGGGCCAATAATTAAGCCTACTAAATCATCAACAAAAGCGGGCTTTTTACCTTCAAAATAATGACCAATAAACTGTAATATCCAGCCAAACACGAACACCCCAACTCCAATTACCAACCAAGGTATTAATGCCATTGCGGCAATTGGCTGGGCAGCTACCAGCAATAAAGTGAAAATAATTCCCATGATTAAACCAAGCGAAAAGCTCAACATAAAATAGTAAACCACAGAGACTAATACAAAAATTTGCGCGCCATCAATGCTAAAATTAGCAATAGGAATTTCAATTCGGGCGAGTAAGCATAAAGCGGCAAACACAATGAGTGGAATACCAAAAAAATGGGTTAATACATTTCGTTTAGAGCGATGGTACAAACCATACTGGCCGAGCTGTTGTTCAAGGGTTTTCATGACGGCGTTCCTATTGTTATTTTTATAAGCAAAGTTCACCTTATAAAAAATGACACATAATAACAACTGATAACGATAGTTAATCTCTAAAAATGGTGAGCAGCACCTTATGCGTTATAGCTATAAATTAGGTAAGGTCATCGTTAATAATTAACATGATCAGCACCAGGAGGTTTACATGCTTTTAAAAACACTCGCCGTTGGCCTATTACTCGCTTTAGCTGAGATAATTAATGGCAATATTAGAGTAAGGATTTTACATCGATTTTACGCTCTAAAACGCGCAAAAACACTCAGCTTACTTTTGGGCACTGCGATTATTTATGCCATTACTTGGCTAACCTTGCCATGGGTTAACCCTATTTCGTACTTAGATTGTTTAAATGTGGGTTTTGTTTGGCTAACAATAATGCTTAGTTTAGATATTGTTGTAGGCAGATATTTATTTAAGTATAAGTGGCACAAAATACTTGATGATTTTAACCTTTTTAGAGGTAACTTACTGAGTGTGGGCATGCTATTGCTTTTTATAAGCCCCTGCTTGGTTTTTTGGTTACAGATGTAACTTAAAAAATAAATGAGAAGCCATAAAAGTTATGGTTTAGTTCACTTCTCTAAAAGCGCAGCGTCTGTTTGCCCTCTTTGTGCGTTAATCACTTAAAACCTACTTAAAGACAGGAGTCAATAACCTTTCAACATGCCGTTATCTAAGCTAATGCGGTTACCAGCTTGCCTTTTTCATGTGTTGGATGCATTGCCATTCGCTCCGTGCCTTTTTCGAATTCTTGCTCTAACATTTTTTGTAATTCAGCAATCTGCTCTTTTATGGCATCTACATCAACCCCTTCCTCTCCTAGTTCTTCTGCCAAGGCTTCTATTGCTGCTTTTAACTCAGCTATAGTTTCTTTATCGACACCTAAACGTTGATAAATTAATGCCTCTTGGGCATTTTCTAAAAAGCTTTTGTCTTCTGGTTTAGCGATAAAATTAGGGGTTGCTTGGTTTTCAGCGGTACTGGTTGTTGCCTCAGCGGCAGATGTTGGCAGAACGTCACTCGTTTTTGCCACTTTGTTAACGGGATTATTGTAACTACTATATTGATTTTTAAAGGTTATTGAAGTCATTGGCTCAAATCCATTTTTGCTTTAATCGTTATATTCTTTAACTGAAATAACTTAAGCAACTTTGATACCAGTTAATATTTAATTGTCTCTAAAGCTTATTTTTATTTCAAATTAAGCCCTCTTAACTCATTTCGCACCCACTTCTCATCTAAATACAGCTCTAAGTGTTGCTCAGCAAACTTTAAAAAGCTGCGTGCAGCGTGTGATATATGTCGGTCTGTACGCACCACAAAATACCAATGGCTAGCTAAAGTGGTGTCGGTAACATTAAGCACTTTAAAGCTATTATCACCTTTAGGCAGCACATGCTGAGAAAGCACCGCAATCCCCATACCTGAAGCTACCGCCACTCTAATGGCTTCATTACTGGCCATTTGCACACTGTCACTTAATACCAACCCTCTACTTTGCAGCTCGCTTTCAAATAACATGCGAGTGGCGGAGCCTGTTTCACGCAATAAAAAACGATACGGAACTAAATCAGCCAGTTTAAGTGCGGTTTTATCGGCTAATGGATGATTTAGTGGCACTATAAACACTAAAGGGTTATGTAGAAATCTAGCAGCCTGGGCATGCTCTAAAGATGGCGGGTGACTAAATACATAAATATCGTCTTCTCCGCGTTCAAAGCGTGCTAAAACGGCTGAACGATTACCTATTTCAAGTGGTAGCTCTACATGCGGATGTTCATTACTGTATGGGCCTAACAACTTAGGTAAAATATATTGGGCAGTATTAACCATAGCAATTTTACATCGTCCACGTTCACCCCCTTTTAGCTCCGCTAAGTAATCTTGGTAATCTTCAAAATGACCAAAAACCTGTTGGCAAGTCCTAAATAAGGCCATACCAGCTTCGGTTATTTGCAACTTTTGTTGCTGCATAATTATTAACGGTTCACCTACCGCTTCTTGTAAGCGTTTAATTTGTAAAGAAACCGTAGGCTGAGTCAAATGAAGTCCACGAGCGGTTTCGCTTATAGAGCCGGTTTTTACTACACTCATAAATACTTCAAGTAGTCGGAAGGAAAGTTGCCTTATATTCATACGCACCTCATAGGTTTTTATCTATAGGATGTTATCATTCATTTTATTATTTACTATATAAAGATTTGCCTATAATAGCGCCGCTTAACAAATCAAATTAGTAATAAAGAGGAGAACAGCGTGCCTGATATTGTAGTAATGTTTTTTATTTTAGGATTAGCAGCGGGTATCCTTCGCTCTGATTTAGCTATTCCCAAAGCGACGTATGACACTCTCAGCTTACTACTCATGCTTACCATAGGTCTAAAAGGTGGCATGGTTCTGCATGGCAATTTAAGTTGGCAATTACTCCCAGAAATGGCCACGGTTATGTTACTTGGTGGGCTTATTCCACTCACTTTATACCCTATTTTAAAACACGTTGTTAAGCTAAGCGTAGCGAATAGCGCCAGCATTGCTGCCCACTATGGTTCGGTTAGTGCTGGTACATTTGCGGTAGCATTAGCGTATGCCGAATCGGCTAAATTAGAAGTGGGCGCAGAAGTTACCTTGTACCTAGTTATGCTTGAATTACCAGCCATTATTGTAGGTTTACTGTTGTATCGTAAGCTCGACAAAGCACACAGCGAAAACACCAACTTATCGTTAAAAGCACTGTGGCACGAAACGCTTACCAATAAGAGTGTGATTTTGCTCGTTGGCGGTGTAATTATCGGTATGATGTATGGCACCCAACAGGGTAGCCAAGTTACGAGTTTACTTACCAGTAGCTTTAAAGTAGTGCTGGCGCTATTTTTACTCGAAATGGGCTTGGTTGCTGCACAAACGCTTCGCCCTTTTCCTTGGCAGCAATGGAAACTGGCTGCCTTCGCCATTATTACGCCGTTATTTTTAGGCACCATTGGCGTTATGGTTGGCACCTTGCTAAATTTAGAATTAGGTTCAGTGGTTATTCTGGGCAGCTTAGTAGCTAGTGCTTCTTACATTGCCGCACCTGCTGCTGTAAAAGCCTCTATCCCCAAAGCGGATATTGGTCTTGCCATGCTTAGCTCGTTAGGTGTCACCTTTCCATTTAATGTTATTGTTGGGATTGGTTTGTATCATCAACTTGCCGTTGCCATAAGTTGAATATAACGCACTAAAAAGCCCAAAGTGGGCTTTTTTGGTTTTATAAGTAGTATTATTTAATTTAAAACAACGCTTAAAAATACAACAATTTTAAAACAATAAAGCTAACTTACTTCTACAAAAAAATAGCATGTAAGCGTTTAATTTACGTAAAAAAACATTTTGAATAATATTTTCATTTAGCAATTAAAAAACTCTTTACTTCGTTGTCAAATCAGCCTAAATTCGCCGCAAAATTAACCTCCTTAAGATAATTGCTTTATCAATCTCCCCTAAAAACAGCAATTATTTAACCTCTTTTTCGGAACAATCTAATGGTGGAACTTACCGCTGATAGTAAATCAAATAACCCGCTAGCGCCGGTTATTGGCTTATCGTTTTTTGCTATTGCATCAGGTTTTTTAATGAGCTTGATCCCGTTATCACTCAATGCTTTTAACATCAATATTGATTTAGCTCCATGGCTTGCCAGTGTCTTTTATTTAGGCTTATTAATTGGTGCTTTATGTATAGAGCGCGTAGTGGTAAAAATCGGTCATAGGTTGGCTTTCATCGGGTTTTTAGCTTTATTAATTATTAGTGTTATCGCCCAGCTGATCAGCCCAACGGCCACTATGTGGTTAATAGCACGCTTTGTGGCTGGTATGGCAGTTGCTGGCGTATTTGTGGTGGTAGAGTCATGGTTATTAATGGCCAACACCGCAAAAGCGCGAGCTAAGCGCCTAGGGTTATATATGACCTCCTTATACGGTGGCAGCGCAGTAGGTCAACTTGCCATTAAACCATTAGGAACGACAGATGCTGTGCCTTATTTATTTGTTATTACTTTGTTAGCTGTTGCGATTTTAGCGCCGCTCTTAATTACCCGAGGACAACCTGATACGCAAAACTTACAAAAGCTACCATTTAAAGAGCTAAAAACTCTCAGCCGCCCTGCTATTTTAGGCTGTTTAGTATCGGGGTTATTACTAGGCCCTATTTATGGATTATTACCGGTCTATATAGCCGCACAAACTGAACAAGCTCAATATACCGGCTTACTTATGGCGGTGATTATTTTAGGTGGCATGTTAGTTCAGCCTTTAGTGAGCTATTTATCAACCCGCATTATTAAAAGCTTATTAATGGCTATTTTTTGCTTTATTGGTACCGCCAGTGTGGTGGGTATTTTACATGCTAATAGCTTTGCGGCTCTAGTAAGTAGTTATTTTATATTAGGTGCATGCAGTTTTGCGCTTTACCCGATTGCCATTACTCTGGCGTGTGACTCATTGCCTATGGCAAAAATAGTCTCAGCTACCGAAATAATGCTATTAAGTTACAGTGTGGGCTCGGTTTTAGGGCCGCTAATGGCTACCTATTTTTCAGATAAAAGCCATGGTGTGCTTATTTACTTAGGTGGCTGCTTAATTACTACCTGTATTTACATGCTTATAAAAAGTATGAAAAAAATACCAACTGGTAACACCCCCGTTGCCGGCTAGCGAATGCTAAAAGCCGCTTAATGCTGGTTACGGTATTAAGCGGTTTACGCTTGAGTAACCTCTTTAGCAACCGCTTTATTTTTTAACTCAAATACTTCAATTTTATGCTCGTTTATAAGTTCATCAACAAAGCAGCTGCGGTTGTTATCATCAGCTATTATGTACACTTTATGTTTAGCGCGAGTGAGCGCTACATAAAATAAGCGACGCTCTTCACTGTGTGCGTAATTATCTTTTGCGGGTAATAACGCTTCTAAAATCTGAGGTGTTGGCTTAGTGCTCGGAAATCCAAACGCTCCGCCATTCATTGCTAATATAATGACATAATCGGCTTCTTTGCCTTTTGAGCCATGAAACGTATCACACTCAAAATGCAATGCTGAAAACTCTTGCTGTAAAGCACTTATATCGGCCAGTGAAGGTAACTGAAATCGAAACCGTGCAAGTAAATACACAGTGACAGGCTTGCCTGAATGACCCTTAATCCCCTGTAGTAAATGCTTAATTGCACCATTATTTAGCTCCGCTATTTTGGTGTTTTTAGCTGAGCCACTTTTCACTGTTTTTAGCACGCTAACGGCGGGTTTAGTTACCTTTACAACTGAGTGAATGTCTTTAGCTAACTGCGCTGGGTTTTTCATAATAAAACCTGCGGCAACCTCGCCAATTTTATTATTAAAGCGAAAGGTCCTATCTAATAGAGTTTGTGTTGTAAAGCCAAAATGTGCGGCAAACTCGGTAGTAAGTCGCATATCTGCACCACTAAAACGGTAAATAGCTTGCCAATCGTCTCCCACTGCAAACAGTGAACTATTCGGTTTACTATCGCGCAGCGCTTTTACAAGTTTAGCTCGCAGCGGTGATATATCTTGAAATTCATCCACCATGATATAACGCCAAGGCGATGTAAACTTTCCTGTGTTTACATAATCGAGGGCTTTAATGATCATATCGTCGAAATCTATTTCGCCCTGTGTGCGTAAATAATGGTTATAGTTGGCTAACAACGGCTTTAATAATTTCCAGGCTTGCTGTATCTGCTTTGAATCACTCTCAAGTGTTATATTTGCGGTTTTATACACGCTGATTAATTGGCTAAATAAAGTCGCTAACTTGGTTAAATGACCGCCAGTTTTTATTTCTTTTAGAAGCGCTATATGATTGGGCTTTGCAGCACTTAATTCAAGCCCACTTTTAACATCATAAAGAGTATTATTTATATAATTTACCAATGCTTTAGCATATTGTGGTTTAGCATTGGCAAGCGATTCAAAACATCTTTCAACCCATTTTATTTTAGCCTTTTCGTTTTCAGCGAGTTTAGATATTTTAGGTGGCTTGCCCTCAACCTCGCTAATAATGGTTAAGCCGACGCTGTGAAATGTGGCCGCTTTAATGGACTCAGTGCCCAACTTTTGTTTAATTCGTTCATCCATTTCGCAAGCAGCTTGCTTACCATAGGCGAGTAATAAAATATCGCTGTAATTAGCCTGTTCACTATTAACCAAGTAGCCCGCTCTGGCCACCAACACACTGGTTTTCCCTGTACCAGCCCCTGCTAGCACTAAGTTATTATCGTCATCTATGATGCAAGCTCGACGTTGTTGCTCAGTGAGTGGGTTTGTTTCAACACTATTGAAAAAATCGTTATAGCGCTCTAATTGTGATTGAGTGTATTTATGCTGAAAAAAACGAGTGAGTAAATCGCTCCACTGACTGTATTGTTCAAGCAATTTTATTTGTGTGCTGACTGGTGCTAGAACATCGCTGCTTTTTATCCAAGGTAGCCAACGTTTATATTGCTCATCTACCCGTTTTTTTATATCAGCCACATATGATTGGCGCAAAAACTGAGTGTGAGCAAAATGGTTTATTTCACTCAACACCTCATTGAGCACAGCAATATTACTTTTAACCCATAGCATATCAGTATGCGCTTTAAATGCCCTATTACTGCCATAAGCTCTCATCCAGATACGATACTGCTTAGAGCCGTTATTAAATCGCAGTGTTTGCCCAAGCACACCATACTCATAGCGAATAGGCGACGTTAAATCGCACCAACTCAATGTAGTTGTTTGTGTTTTATTGCTGAATACTAAACCTTGTTGGTTTATATCGACAAAGCGATGCGGGGTAAAGATACGGCCAAATACACTAGCCTGAATAGAATTCATTAACAGCAGAATTCCTTTATAAAAATGAACCAATTAGCCATATTTTAAGGGAATACGCCTTGCAAGGATAATAAAACCAATAAAAATTAGCCGTAATGTTTACACGGATTTTATAGCGTATAAAAAACACTCAATTAATTTACCCACCAGCTTGGCATAAACACCACTATGTGACTAATATTTACTCTACATACAGTAAGATAACAAGGATTGAAACATGCGAATAAATTCAATTAGAACTAAAGTCATTTTGCCAATCGCTTTTTTAGCACTGATCCTTGCAGGCTTGCTAGTAGCCATAGCTTCAATTACTTACATACAAGACAACGCTATGAAAAGGCAAACTGAAACCTTTTTTGAAGCTGTTACTGTTATTCTCAATGCCGACAGAGACATATATCAAGCACGTATTGCACTTGAAAATTTACTCAGCGCCGCGGGTGATAGTGAGACGAATAAAGCAGAATTTTTAGAAAACGCAGAGCAAGTAAAGGATCGCTTTAAAAAATACTTAATTTATTTAAAAGATGAAGAGGCATTACTAGCAAAGCATGATTCATTTTCCAACTTTATGCCTTTGTATAATGAATGGGTAAATCATAGTAAAACACTCATTGATACCAACCACTCGCAAGGTAAAATGCAAAGTGATTTAAATAAATCTGAACCTGAATTTATAAAAATCCGCGAAATGATGGATCAGGCCGGTGAAGAGCTTCGCGCTTATACTAATAAACAACAGCAAGATAAGGTGGGGGCTGAGCGTTTAGGGCGTTATGTAGAAGCCATTTCAGAGATACTAAATGCCGATAGAGATATATACCAAGCCCGGCTTGCAAAACAAAAAATAGTAAACCAACACGGTGATTTAGCACAAAATCAAAAAATATTTGAAGAAAACGCAGCCCAAGTTATTCGTCGTTTTCATAGTTACCGTAGTTATTTAATTGACGAGCCGCAGCTAACACAAAAATATGCCAACTTCGATCAGCTTTACCAGCAATGGTATGAGCAAAGCAAAGCCTTGATTTACTCAACTCCTGCAAAGCAAGTCGCTTTAATTGATAATAATTTAGCAAAAGCTGATAAAAGCTTTAACGAATTAAGAAATATACTTGATATTGCAGGAGAAGAAGCACGCACGCATGCCAGAGCTGTAAAACAAGACGTACAACAAAGCATTCAACTTTTTGAAAAAATTGTTTTTATTGTGATTATTATTGCCTTTATTGTCGCTTTAGGTGTGGGCTATTACATTCCGAAAAAGCTAACCGATAATATCAATAATATTACCCTTCGTATTAAAGAAATAGCCGCTGGCGATGGCGATTTAACCCAACGTATTAACACTACATCACACGACGAATTAGCTGATTTAAGCAATGAATTTGATAACTTCTTGAGCCATTTACAAACAATAATAAAAAATATTCAGCAGCAATCAAGCCAACTTGGTGCAGTAACGGGTGATTTAAATGATGTATCTGATACCGCGATGGAAGTAACCCAAAAACTTGCTAATGCCTCTGAGTCAATAGTCAGTGCGGGTCATGAAATGGACATGGCCAATCAACAAATGGCAGAGCTTGCAAAAAATACCGCGCAGGAAGCCGATATATCTAGCGAGCAGGTAAAGCAAGGTGTTCAAGCTATTGATGTGTCTAGCAAAGCGATTGAAGACTTAGCTAACGATATTAAGTCTGCATTAGCGAATTCGGTTGAACTAGAAAGTAGCTCTACCGATATAACCTCCGTTCTTGAAGTGATACGGAATATAGCAGAGCAAACAAACTTATTAGCTTTAAATGCAGCGATTGAAGCCGCTAGAGCCGGCGAGCAAGGCCGTGGATTTGCCGTGGTAGCTGATGAGGTAAGAACGCTTGCCACACGAACTCAACAAAGCACAGACGAAATTGATACCATGATCCAACGCTTAAATGACAATGTTAAAGCGTCGTCTGATTCAATTAAAAATAGCCAAACTAATGCCAATACCACCTTAACCAACTTTGACTCAGTAATTACCATTTTTAATAGCCTGACCCACGCATTTGAAAAAGTGCAGCAAATGTCGGCCGAAACCGCACAAGCTACACAAGAGCAGTCACATGTGGCTAACGAAATAAATCGAAATTTAGTGTCATTAAAAGAGCAATCTGCACAAATGAAACAAATTTCATCGCAAACTACGCAACAATCTAAAAATGTATCGGCTTTATATAAGCAAATGAAATCGCAAGTGGAAAGCTTTAAAGTATGAACAAGTAACAATTACAAAGTTAAGCGCACGTAAATTGCGCTTAACTTTTGCTATCGATAATAATCAATTCACATTCAGTGGTTGCCGTTAAAGTGATGGTTTTAGTCTGTGTAACTTCTGCGCCATCACCTTTATTCATGTTAACTGAGGCTGACTCATCGCTAATAATAAACTCTCCTGCCGATGCCAGTACATAGGCTTGATGATCAATCGGCTGTGTTATTAACGTGCCTTTTGCCAGCTTACCACCATAAATACGCGCCTGCTGATTAATAAACAGTGCACTATCGGCATCTTTTGGATAACCTGAAACCAGTAAGCTAAGGCGGCTTGCAGCTTGCGTAGGAAACTTTTTACTTTCCCAACGCGGCTCAACATTGTGTTGATTACTCTGAATCCAAATTTGATAAAACGTTAGTGGTTCATCTGTTAGGTTATATTCTGAGTGGGTAATGCCTGTGCCTGCACTCATTACCTGCACCTCACCTTGCTCAGTGATCCCTTTGTTGCCCATACTATCTTGATGAGTAATGGCACCACTACGGATAAAACTAATAATTTCCATATTTCTATGTGGGTGCGCACCAAACCCCATACCTGGGGCCACCCAGTCATCATTAACTACACGCAAAGTGCCAAATCCCATACGCGCAGGATTATAGTAATTCGCAAAACTAAAATGGTGCTTTGACTTAAGCCAACCATGATCAGCATTGCCTAAGCTATTTTTTGGGTAATGAGTAAGCATATTTTTTCCTATACGTTATCTCTGCGTCATTTAGTATTGACGGTCTCGATCATGGGCAGCATCAAACGTGTGTTTAGCACCTAAAGGCACAATTTGCGTTGGGTTAATGGTTACGTGACTGACGTAGTAATGCACCTTTGTGTATTCTAAATCGACCGTTTCCTTTACCCCAGGTACTTGGTAAAGCTCATTAATATAGTTACTAAGATGATGAAACTCACTTAACTTTTCTCGATTACACTTAAAGTGCCCGTGATACACAGCATCAAAGCGGATAAGTGTGGTAAATAATCGCCAATCGGCTTCAGTGAGTTTATCGCCCACTAAGTAACGCTGTTTTGCTAATCGAGTTTCTAACCAATCTAAGCTATCAAACAAGGCGGTGTAAGCTTCGTTGTAAGCTTCTTGAGTTGTAGCAAAACCGGCTTTATACACCCCATTGTTAATGGTGTTATAGACACGGTTATTCACTGTTTCTATTTCTTCACGTAGCGCATCTGGATAATAATCGTCGGTGTTACCAGTAAGCTCATTAAACGCACTATTAAACATGCGAATTATTTCTATTGATTCGTTGTTTACAATAGTCTGCGTTTTTTTATCCCATAAAATAGGCACGGTAACACGCCCTTCATAGCTAGGGTCGGCTTTTAAATACAATTGATAAGCGTAATCTAAGTTATAAAGTGGATCGCCCTGCTCGCCAAATTCCCAACCGTTTTCCATCATGGGGGCTTCAACAATACTCATAGAAATAATGTCTTCGAGCTGCTTTAATTTACGAAATATAATGGTGCGGTGCGCCCAAGGGCAAGCCAAGGATACATATAAATGATAGCGACCCGCTTCTGGTTTAAATTTACTGTTTTGCGCTGATGAAATCGTATCTCTAAAGCGGCTATCTTGGCGTACAAATTTACCGTCGCTTTTTTCAGTGTCATACCATTTATCGACCCATTCACCGTTAACAAGTAATCCCATGTCCGTCTCCTTAGTTTATAGAGTGTGCCAACCTTACGCAGGTTGGCTGCTTAAAGTTCAATCACTTATGTGATCAGCTTATTGATTTAATTTGTTATGAATTTTTCCATCAAGGGATAGCTTTCCAGCTCCTTGGATCAGTAAAGCTAGGGTAATGGCTAACAGCGATAACGCAAATTCATAACCGTTATTGCTCATAAATAAACCGTTATCTATGTGTGTGGTAAAAATAGCAACTACCATAGTGATAGCCAGTACAAAACTCGCAGGACGCACCAGCAAACCAACGATGAGTAGTAACCCACCAAAAAATTCAGCGCCACCGGCCATTAATGCCATTAAATAGCCCGGTGCTAAGCCAATCGACTCCATCCATTGCCCTGTGCCTTCCAAGCCATAGCCGCCAAACCACGCAAACAGTTTTTGTGCACCATGAGCACTAAACACTAATCCTGCAATAAGCCTTAATGGTAGTGTTGCAAAAGACTGTTCAGTTTTTGTGATGGCAGCTGTGATATTTTTAATCGTCATAGTTTTAACCTGTATTGTTCCAATTGAGTATGCAGCTATTGTATAGGTTGAATTAAAATTAAATAACTCCTATTATTTGCTCTATATGTTCAAATATTTTGAACAGTTAATATTGGGTATCATTATGAATACACCCCCTATAAGCATAGAAGCTTTACTGGTACTGGACGCCATTGAGCATCGTGGCAGTTACGCAGCCGCTGCAGAGCAACTTAATAAAGTACCCTCAGCCTTGTCGTATATTGTTAATAAACTTGAAGAGCAATTAAATGTAACCTTGTTTCAGCGCCAAGGTCGACGTGCCGTTTTAACCCCAGCAGGTAAACATTTACTGACCGAGGGGCGTAAAGTACTCAATGCTATAAATAATTTATCGGAGCAAACACAAACCATAGCTAATGGCTGGGAGCCACGGATACGTATTGCCTATGACTCTATTTTTGACATAAGTGACGTATTCAAAAATCTACAGCTATTTTTAAATGAGCATAAAAATATCGAGATAGACATTAAAGAGGAAGTACTTAATGGCACTTGGGAGGCTTTAATTGAGGATGATGTTGATTTAGTGATTGGCGCACCGGCCCCTGTACCTAATCAAAAGGGGATCAGAGCGGTAAAAATAGCTGATATTCAAAATGTTCTGGTGGTTCACCCTAACCACCCGTTAGCGCTACTAAAAACCCCCATTGAGCCCAGCGAACTCGGTCAATACACCACGGTTATAGTGCATGACTCAGCAAAGCAAGGTATTCCGTGGTCAGCTAACTTAATCGAAGGTAATCAGCGTTTTTATGTAAGTTCTGTAAGCCAAAAAATAACCGCTATTTTATCCGCTATTGGTATTGGTTATTTACCTGTAAACCTTATTACTGAGCATATAAAAGCTAACAAACTGCATGTTGTGGAACTTACCGAGCCACGCCCAACTCAAGACTTATACCTTGCATGGAAAATAACTAACAAAGGTAAAGGGCTGAAACAGCTGACCCAAATTATTCTAAATAGTGTTTAACCCTAATAAACGCAAAAAGCCCATGCCAAAACAGCATGGGCTTTTTGAAACTGTAATAAATATTACAGCGCGAGATCTTGCTTAGCGCGCGTTAAATTGTGCGACACTAACTCGTTACCTGACATTTGTTGTGCTTCGTAAAAGTCTGATAATGCAGCTGTTTCGTTTTTAGCCATTAAACGTCCTACACCACGGTTACTTAAAGCAAATGAAGTCAGCTCACGTACTTTAAAACGTGGGCCAGTGCTTTGTTGTAATAAAGTAATTGCTTTTGAGCAAATTTCTTCAGCTTGGCTATAATTTTTTGATTTTACATTTAATGCACAATCGTTAAATGCAACTTCGAATTCTTGAGGGGCTGTTTTAGCCTCTTCAATAACCATTAACTTGTAATCACTTTGATCAGCCATTACAGCAGCTGAGCAAGTTAATAAAGAGCCAAGAGCGATGGTTTTGATAAGTGAGCGTTTCATGATTAATTTCCTATTTGGTTAGTCGTGCTTGTTGCCGACAACTAAACTTTAGAGTGTTTACTTAATCTCGACAAACGATTAAAAACAAACCAATAAGTGAAAAAAACTAACCTATAGATTTTAAGCTGCTAAAAAGCGATTAGCAGTTCAAAAAGTCAATCACCTCTTCTTGTAGATCAATATAATCGTCTTCTGACATATTTAATGTTGCTAAAACGTGTTTTTCTATATCATCCCAATCTTTAGTGGTGTCGCCGCGTAAAACACAATTAACCAGATTCTCAGACATTTTTAAAACGCTGTAACACAATTGTTGGTTACTTCCAGTTATGTTACTTAGCATGCTCAAATCGTGATGACGTAAAATAAGCTGACAAATATCTACGGGTAAATGCCAGCTGGTAGCTAAGTAATAACCCACAGTGGCATGATTAGTTCCATATAAACGCTCTTCTATATCTATCAAGCTTTCTTTATGGGTATTATTTGAAGTATGCAAAGCACTCACGTAATTATCAAATTTGATTGCCATTGGCACAATGCCACAATCATGAAACAAACCAAGCGTATACAAGTACTCAACGGGGACATTATTTAGACGTTGTCCAATAATCATGTTTACATCAGCAATTTCTGAGGCGGTATCCCAAAAACGTTCAAGGCTAATACAGCACTCATTTTGGGCGAACATTTGCTTTAGCTTTAGGCTAGGAACTAAAGCTTCAATGCCATTCCAACCTAAAAACATAATGGCTTGTTTAATATTTGACACACTACGAACTAAGCCATAAGCGGGTGAATTAACTATCTTTAAAATAGCGGATGCAATAGCAACATCTTTAGCGATGATTTCTGCGGCGTCTGAAAGCGAGGGCTCTTGTGCAGATGCTAATAATTCAAGATCATTTAAGATTTGCGGTCTTGGTGGAATAATAAAGTTTTTATTTACATCTGATAATACCTGCTCATTAACTACAATCATCGATGTCTAGCCTCCAGCTAAGCTATATGGATTATTTATTTTATTCCATTTGAACTTTTATACTAGAAGTTGATTACTCAATATTCAATATTTTACCTGTTTTTAAAATTAACTATTTGTGGCTTAAGCTTTTATTTTTCATTACTAATGCAACCTAAAAAAACGGCCAATAAAAAAGCCCTCAAATGGTTGGTTAGAGGGCTTAGGAACTAATTTGAACACTTAAAATGGCAGTTAGGCTATACCATGTATCTCTTTCCAATTACCTGGATGAACAACATAACCAAACAATGCATGTCCGCCATATACCAGCTCTGTTCCTTCTGGTATCCAGAGCATTTGCCCTGGCTTAACATGATGAGTTTCGCCATTTGCGGTTAACTCGAAGCAGCCTTCTATAACAAATACAACTTCATCATAAAGTACTGTCCATGCTACTTTTGCACCTTCCCATTTCGCAAAACCAACACCAATATTTGGTGATATTTCAGGGCTAAGTGCACGAGCCACGTAGGCCATGCCAGGCGTATCTCCACGTACATTAAAGTCGAGTAATTTACTGTCTACTAATTTAACCTGTTTCATATTTCACTCCTACTTTGCCATTTGGCAAGTTTAATTCGGCTTTTTACTCCTAAACCAAGCAATGGCTCTGGTGGATTTAAACTTGGCATACCCGTTACCTGCTGAATATCATCAAGCGACTGCGATGTTGCCCCCATAACATAATCAGCAAGCAAAGTACCCGACACAGTTCCCCAAGCAACCCCCACACCGTTATCACAGGCGCTGGCAAACACTCCATCATCGAGTTGACCAAAGAAATTAGTGAAATTTCGCGAAATAGCATAGGTGCCTCCCCACGAATGTGTAAAAGGCACATCGACTAGTTGTGGATAGCGAGCTAAAAATACTTTGCGATGATCGTTTTGAATTTCCTGACGCAACTTATCACTAATGCTGTTGCCATATTTAGCTACATGTTGGTAGGTATTACGAATAATAATACGACGATCAGCGGTCATCCTAAGCGTTGTGCCAGCGTGATCAGCGGGTGTAAGTCCCCAATCAAGTAAACCTGTATACTGCTGCATTTCTTTATCGTTTAGCGGTCGGGTCCAACTAGCAAAAGTCATTACAGGAAGTAATCGATTTTTTAAAAAACCAAACTCACGAGTAAAAATACTTGTACCCAGTAATAACTGAGGTGTTTTAATGCTGCCGTGCTCTCCTTGCAACAGCCACCCGCCTTGCTCTTTCTCCAAGCGCACAATAGGCGAATGCTCAAATACCTCAATGTTTTTTGGTAAGTTAGCGCCTAAACCACAGGCTAGTGCTGCGGGTTGAACCAAGTACCCCCCCGGGGTGTAAATAGCACGGCTGTAGTAATTAGTGCCTAATACTTTTGCCAAATCAGTGCCAGTAACATGCTCAAATGGTTCGCCTAAATCGGTCATAAGATGTTCGAAGTGATCAAGGTAAGCTTCACCCCTAGCGCCTACTGCACCTTGGTATTTACCCGCAGCCGACCACTGGCAATCAATGTTGTATTTAGCAACAAAAGAAGCAAGCTGATCAATCGCGAAACGGTTAAGTGACAGTAATCTTTGCTTATGTGCAGGATCTGGGTGCTCAAGAGAGAATTTATGCGGTAAGTCAATCACAAACCCTGAATTACGCCCTGATGCACCTTCGCCTATTCGCTGTGCATCAATTAGGGCAATTCGTGCATTTGGCGCGTGCTCAGCTAAACGGCGTGCCATAGCTAAACCAGCAAAACCAGCGCCTAAAACCACGTAGTCAGCCTTTTGTGCCCCCGTTAAAAGCGCTTGTTTAGGCTGCTTTGGTAAAGCGTTATACCAGCCACAGGTATTATCATCATGCGGTAAATGAATCATATTTTACTCCGTTGCTGCTAGGTTATTTAAACTTATTTGCTCTAACCAATAACTGCGGTTAGCCTGTACTTGTTTACCTAACAGAGCAAAACCAAGTACTTGCTCATTAGCATCATTAAATACAGCCACTAACTCTTCACCTTGTTGTTTTATATGCCACTGACCTTGCGCCATAGGTGGTACAGGAAAAATAGTTAACGGCATAATAGGGGTTTTAACAATAACGGGGCTCGGCAAAAATTTGGCGTTAGTTACATTGCCCAACAGGCTATTGACTAAAGCAGGTAGAATTTGATTTATGGGTGCAATATATGGCTGCCATCCTTGTGATGTTTGCGCACAGTCACCTAATGCAAAAATAGCAGGGCGACTGGTTTGGCCATCGTCATTTACTTTAATACCACGCTCAACTTCTAATCCAGCTTGCTCAGCAAGCGTTACATTTGGCACTAATCCTACCGCAGATAGCACCACGTCAACTTCAATCACTTGACCACTATTTAAGTGTAATAATGAAACAGAGTCGTTGACTTCAATACGGTTGATACTATCTTCTAAATACCATGATACCCCCAAGTCTGCTAACTTTTGCTGTAAGGCTTCGCCGACTACTTGTGGGATCAGTCGATACATTGGCCACTGCCCTAAACCGATGACACTCACTTCATAGCCTTTGGCGCTCAAGTCATTTGCAAATTCACAGCCAATTAACCCATCGCCTAAAATAGCAACTCGCTTTTTACTATCAAGTTTTGCTCTCAATTGTGCATAATCGTGCAAATCATTCACACTTAGTACTTCTGAGGCGTCTCCAGCAATTGGAATTTTAATTGCTGACGCGCCTGTCGCTAGTACTAAACGCCCATACTTATAACGCCCTATGCTGGTGATAAGAGAGTGATTATCTGCATCTATTCGTTCAACACGTGTATGCGGATAAACACGAATATTAAGACGCTGCTCCCACTCAAGTGCGGCTTCGTTTTGTAAATCAGCTGCGCTTTTCCCCATTGCAAAAGCATTCGAAAGTGCAGGTTTGCTGTAAAGTGCGCCGTCATCAGCGGTGAATACGGTAATAGCTACGGTTGATGATTGTTTACGTAATGCAGCCGCTACTTGATAACCACTGTGGCCACTACCAATGATAACAATTGGGCCTTGCGGTTCATCAACAATGGTCTCAGAAACACGAGTGTGTTGAACAACAGCTGGTTCAGTTACTTCATCTTCAGTTATTTCGATCATTTCAAAATCGGCTTTGCCCACTAAACAATCTGGACATACCCAATCCTGTGGTACATCCTCCCAAAGGGTGCCTGGAGGAATACCATCAGCAGGCCAACCTTGGGCCTCATCGTAAATGAGGCCACAAATAATACAGAGCCATTTTTTCATTTCTCTATCCTAATAATTTGGATTTAACCCTGTGGGTTATCTACTGCAGAAAGTCACAAATAGATAAACCGTAAGTTTTATAAACTGAGTCGTTGCCACTCGTTATAAACGTATAGCAATATTGCGTGTTTGCATGTAGCTGTAGATGGCTTCTTGACCTTTTTCTCGGCCAAAGCCAGACAATCCAACTCCGCCAAATGGCGTTTCTATGCCACCGGCAAACCATTCATTTATAAAAACTTGTCCACCACGAAGTTGCTGAGCCACTTGTAATGTTTGGTTAAGTGCTTCACCAAATACGCCTGCTACTAAACCAAATTCAGTGCCATTAGCTATTTTTACAGCCTGTTGCTCATCTTCAAATGGCATAATAACCAATACAGGACCAAATACTTCTTGTTGAGATATGGACATATCAGGGGTTGCTTCGATCACAGTTGGAGCAACATAGTAACCTGCCAAATCAGGTGCATAGCCACCACATAAAATAGTTGCCCCCTCTTTTTTAGCTTGTTCAATCATTGCCAATACACTGATTTGTTGCGCTTGAGAAACCACGGGCGTTAAATCAGCCTGCTCTTCACCTGAGCCGATCACTAAATTTTCAGCCATAGTAACCACTGCCGATTTAATCTCTTCGTAACGAGCTTTATCTACCAGTAAACGCGACATTGCAGAGCACACTTGTCCAGCATTAAAGAAAATACCTGTTTGCACACTGCTGATAACTTTCTCAGTAGCCGCATCTTTAAGAACAATAGCTGCAGATTTACCACCCAATTCCATTACAGAAGGTGTTGCACGCTCAGCTGCACCTTTTAGAATACGTTGCCCAGTGGGCACTGAACCGGTAAAAACAATTTGATTAACATCATTATGCTCAACTAGGTGGCTCCCCACTACTGAACCCTTACCACACAACAGGTTAATAGCGCCTCTTGGAAAGCCAACACTTTCGAGTGCTCTGACTAAATACACCATACCAACAGGCGAAATTTCGGGTGACTTAATGACTACTGCATTACCCGCTGCCAGCGCTGGAGCTAAAGAGCGAGCACAGATTGAAACTGGGAAATTCCAAGGTACAATTTGTACCGATACACCCATAGGGATATATTGCGTAAAATCGATATAGTTTTTACCTAAAGGAATCGACGTACCTTCGAGTTTGTCAGCCATGCCGCCATAGTATTCAAAATAACGAGCAGCCTCTAAAAACTCATCTTTTGCATCCGCTAAGGTTTTACCGTTTTCTCTGCACAGAGCTAAAGCACCTTCATCAGCTATCTCTTTGATAGCTTTTGCTGCATCAAGCATCCACGTTGTGCGCACAGCTGGTCGTACATCGCTCAATAGTCCACGGCTTATGCATTGTCTGGCGGCTAGCATCGCATTGTTTGCATCATCAACGCTGGCACTTGCAATCGTGCTATATTCCTGTGCCGTGGCGGGGTTTATTACCGAAATATGAGTGTGAGAATCACACCACTGGCCATTAATGAAATTAAGATAATGAGTCATAATTAAGCCTCCGTCACAGATTTCACTTGTTTGGCAAGCCAAATTTGGAAAAAGTGTGTTGGTGTATCCATTTCAGGTGAAAAAGCCCCACCACCAAAACCAGGTGAGTACCGTCCTTGCTGCATTCCTTCAACTGCGCCAATATCTTCACCAAACACCACACGCCATGATTCAAGTGTTGCAGTACGACACGCCGCATACTCATCTTTAGTTGCCTCATCACTAATATAGAAAATACGTAAACGTTCGATAGTTTTATCTGTACTAATTGGGTCGATCATCATTGCAAAAGCGTGATCAGCTTGAATACCAATAAGTACATTTGGAAATAAAGCAACATATTCAGCATGGCGTAGCTTTTCCTCAGGCCAGCTTGGGAATTTTGGTAAGTGTGTACCAGCAGTATCAGAAAGGTTATATTTATAGCTACCTTGACCAGAAAAACGCTCATCGAACATGATATTGTAGTGATCTTCTAATTTAGAATAAGTATTTAACGCTGGATGTACCCAAGGTAAATGATAGGCTTCACAGAAGTTTTCTATGGTTAACTTCCAGTTACTTTTTACTTCAATTTCTAAGTGTCCGCCCATATTGGCACGACGTAATAAACTCAAACCATCGTCACCTAAAAACTCTTGCCAACGCTGTGTTAAAGGAGCTATATGTTCATCGAAAGAACTCGCCTCGCCAGATAGATTAATGAATACCATACCCATCCAAATAGCTGAGCGGATTGCTTTTAGCCCATGCTTTTCACATGCAAAACGTTCATCGTTATGCTTACCGATGCCACCTAAATGTGGAGTGCCTTTTAAGCTTCCATTTAAATCATAGGTCCATGAATGATAAGGGCAGCGGATCATGCCTTGCACTTCTCCTGCTTCATGTACTAACTTCATCCCTCGATGGCTACACACATTATGAAATACCTGCACTTCGCCTTGGCGACTCTTCATCATTAATAAAGGTAAGTCCATAAAATCAATTGGCATAACATAACCGTTTTTGATTAAATCTGATGCAAAACCAACGCACACCCATGTGTTACTAAAAACATGATCACGTTCAAAATTAAAGTACTCAGGATTGGTATACGCCTCGTTAGGCATACCTGTTGCTTCATGTATCGGGTTTAGTACACGATCAATTTGCTTAATAGGAATTATTGTTTGTTTTACAGTGCCCATGCTCATTCTCCGAACGGTGTGTGTTTTAAAAAAATTTAAAGAGCAAAGTTCAATAATTAAAACCCATAGTTTTAACATTAACCTCACGCCCCAAACCCGTAACAACATTCTGTTATC
This sequence comes from Pseudoalteromonas sp. S1610, assembly GCF_005887465.1. Taxonomy (GTDB): domain Bacteria; phylum Pseudomonadota; class Gammaproteobacteria; order Enterobacterales; family Alteromonadaceae; genus Pseudoalteromonas; species Pseudoalteromonas undina. The sequence continues at coordinate 27,834 of NZ_PNDI01000004.1, forward strand.
AGATGCGTTGATTTTGATTAACAACAAAGCACTAAACAAACGATAATTTAGCATCTCACTCATGAGTTTTTGTAATGATTAAGAGTGCAATAATATAAATATTGCTTACTGGTTATAAATAAGCGGTAACATCGCATAAGCAAAGCTCATGGATTGATGAGGATTAATCATTTGTAAATTGCCGGTTAATTTTTTAGTTTCTTACCACTTATTTAACAACAACAAAAAAGACAACGGAGCACACACATGAAAAAATCCGTAATTTTGGCTAAGTCTGGTTTTTTAAAGGGATTAAATCCGACGGTGACCATCGCATCGAAGGTAATTCTAATCGCCTTTATTTTATTCATAGTCATACTTGCAAATAAAGCAGGGCAGTATTTTGAAAGCCTTTCGACTTTTTTACTCTACAATATGAAATGGTTTTCTATTGGCTTAGTAACTTTAGTCGTTGGTTTTTTACTTTATTTGATGGTAAGTCGATACGGCCATATTCGACTGAGCGAAAATGACGACGATCAGCCTGAATTTAGTTTTTGGGCATGGATAGCCATGTTATTTTCTGGGGGGATGGGTATTGGACTGGTTTTTTGGTCTGTAGCAGAACCCATGTGGCACTATGCTGCAAACCCATTCACCGAGGGGTTAACCAATGAAGCAGCGTCAATGTCAATGCAGCTTACTTTTTACCATTGGGGACTCCATCCGTGGTCGCTTTTTGTAATTGTTGCCTTAGCCTTGTCTTATTTTTCTTACCGTAAAGGCCTTCCTTTTACCTTTCGCTCTATTTTACACCCACTAGTGGGCGATAGAATTTATGGCCCTATAGGACATGTTGCCGATATTATCACGGTAGCCGTTACAGCCTTCGGCATCGCGCAAACCCTGAGCCTTGGGGTTATTCAAATTAACTCTGGATTACAACAAACGTTTGGGATAGAGGTTAGCCTTGTTACTCAAACTGTGCTTATTATTGTGCTATGTACCATTGCTGTAGGCTCGGTTTTATCGGGCGTTGGTAGAGGAATACGGCTACTCTCACAATGGAATATGTTGCTGTCGTTACTATTAGTATTGATAGTACTTGCAGTGGGTCCGACCCGTTATATTTTAAATGTATTTATGGAAACATCAGGGAATTATGTACAAAATTTAATTTCGATGGGGCTATGGACTGATTCGCAAAATGACTCAGGATGGCAAAGCTCTTGGACCGCTTTTTATTGGCCATGGTGGTTAACTTGGGCACCGTTTGTAGGTATGTTTATTGCACGAATTTCAAAGGGACGTACCATTCGCGAACTTATTGGTGGTGCTTTGGTGGCCCCAACTGTTATTGCCTTTATTTGGCTTTCCGTATTTGGTGGTAGCGCCTTAAAAATGGAGCAAAACGAACGTATTGCTGCACAACAACAAACCGTTGTAACACAAAACAAAGTTACAGAAACAAACGCAGAACCCTTTAGTGGTGGTGTTGTGTTACAAGCAACCAAAGCAGATAGTACACGTGCCCTCTTTACCTTATTTGATAATTTAGACAGTAACTTATTAGGTAAATTACTGAGTATATTAGCCTGTATCTTACTTGCTACTTATTTTATAACCTCAGCCGACTCGGGCACCTTGATATTGTGTATTTTAGATGCTGCAGGTGATACTGAACCACCAACCTCTATTCGTATTTTATGGGGTATAGTTATTGCACTTATTGCATGGGTACTTATTTATGCAGGAGGCCTGCAAGCAATAAAGTATGCGTCAATCATCATTGGCTTCCCTATTTCTATATTTATTTTAATGATGGGTGTTACCTTGTTTTATAGCATTCGCCGTGAACCAAAGCCATGGGCAATGTTGCCGCAACACGTACATCCGTGTAAAGAAAAACTGGATGGCCCTGTGGAGCACTAACTCAATATAATAAGACTAATAAACAAAAAAACCCTGCTAGTTAGCAGGGTTTTTTATTGCGGCGTAATTTATACTAAACCTGTATCACCTACTTCTTCAGGAAGTTGTGTTAATAACCATTCTCTAAAATACTTTACACTCGCAGGTATGCGGCCACCGTTATCTGGCTCTAGTAAAGAAAATTTAGATTCAGTGGCCAATACATGCTCGGTTGGACGCACTAATGCACCACTTTGTAAGTATTCATCAGCCAGAGACCCCCACGCTAATGCAATGCCTTGACCATTAATTGAGGCTTGCAACAACATGGGGTAATTATTTATGTTAATGCGGCTTTTAGGAGCTATCTGCTCAAGTCCAACTCCTGCAAACCACTCATCCCAATTAACCCATCCCATTTGTGTTTCGTCTAAAAATAAAATTGTTTTATTAAAAATATCTTTCGGATCGTTCGGATTACCAATTTTTTCAAGATAGCCAGGACTACAAACTGGAAACACTTCTTCGCAAAACAAAGTAGTCACCTTCATATTAGCTGGAGGCGTGCGACAAAAAAACAATGCTAAATCGCATTCTAAACGGTTTAAATCAACTACATTATCAGACGCTAATATTCTTAAATCAATGTCATCATATTGATTTTGAAACTCAGCAACTTTTGGCAATAACCACAAGGATGCCATTGCATTAGTTGTAGCTACGGTTACTTTTTTATCCCCTTGCCATTTTTTTACCTCTCCTGTTATATCTGCAATATCTAATAAGGAGCGACTTATAGACTGATAATACTGCAGACCAGCTGAGGTTAAATGAATACTGCGGCTTGCACGAGTAAATAAGGCTTTACCTAAATACTCTTCTAACTGTCGTATTTGACGACTTATCGCACCTTGAGTAACGTTAAGCTCATTTGCTGCAAGAGTAAAACTTAGGTGTCGAGCGGATGCTTCAAATGCGACTAGACTGTTTAGCGGTGGCAATGGACTAATTTTCATATAATTTCCTACTGCGTTTCTATCAAAGAAACTAATAACCAATCCATTGAAGGTAAAAGTAAGTACTAAATATATTTTTAAACATTGAGTTAATCAATTACAAATTTGGTAAGGGTTTTAGTGTGGGTAATTAATTAGTTTGTGAAGACATATAAGCACACGCCCAATATGTAGACGTGTGCTTTGAATATTGGTTTAGAAGTAATAGCCAATATTAATGTTAAAGCGACGCTCAGTTTCGCTGCTATCGCCCGCTAATGAACCACCAACAAATGGCATATTTTTACCATGAACTAAGTCAAAGTAAGTAAATAAACCACCAGCAGCTACCGAGAAACCGGTTACGTTCATCCACGTATCTCTGCTGTTGTCTGATTTGTCGTAAATAGCACTATAGTCGTTATAAAACTGTAAGTTTGTTACCGCGCCCCATTGTACCGGTACGCTGTATGCTACGTTTGCACTCGACATTGTTGCCTCTGCCGCCATGCTGTCGTAAAACGAGTAAGCGCCCACAGCAATACGGTTTACGTTATCAATATCGTAGTTATATTCACCGTGTTGAAGTTGTAAGTTCCAAGGGCCCATATTACTGTTTAAATGTAATGCCCACGCGTTGTAGTCACCTGCGCGGTCAACACCATCATGCAAGCCACCAGCGAGTGCCGACACACCTATTTCAGTTTTACCACCTTCATGTTCTAGGTGGTAGCCGTAACGACCTGAGAACGTATTGTACTCGCCTATAGCATTAGTTGGCTCAGCATAAACACCATCTCCAGCTTCTCTAAAGCCAACAATGTCGTAAGAATAGCGATCGCTGCGGTTATCTACATAACCATCAACACCACCTAATTCATCATTTTTGAAAAAACCCAAATCAAGCTGCCAGTTATCAGCAATCTTACGCTTAAATAACACCCCTAAATCGTGGTCGTCTTCAAGGCCAACATAATAGTTAGTGCTGAAAAAGTAGTTATGTGAATTGTATGGCCAGTTACCAAAAGGAACCTTGGTAATACCTGCTTGAACTTGCCAATCATCAGCAAAATCGTAAGCTGCATAAGCGTATTTAACAGCGGTCATATAATCAAAAAAGCGAATTTCAGCGTTTAATTTTACATCACCAACGTCGCCTGAGAAATTTAAGCGAAAAATATCAAAGTCAAAATCGCCGCCGCGATTTTTATTATCGTCATCATACGAAGTATGGCTGTAGTTGGTTCGAACAGCACCACCAACTTTAATTCCCTGAGGCTTGTGTTCATGTTTAGCTACTTTAACTTCAGCTGTATCTTCTTTCACTTCAATGGTGCGTTCGATTGATTTTTCACTTTTTTGCTCTGCTTTCGCAAGTTGCTTTTGCAGCATTTCCACTTGTTTTTGTAAGCTGCTTAATTGCTGCTTTACTTTATCAAGATCTGTATCTGCATGTGCCTGATGTGAAAAAACAACCATAGCCACTGCTAGTGCTAAAGGTTTCATAGGTGTCATAATTTGTCCTTGCTTGCCTTGTTGATATTATTAACTCGAACTTGGTCAGCGTGAGCTAAGTACCTGCTTGATTTTACATGTTGTTTTACAATGATAACGTATTTTTACAACTCTTCAATTACACTTTATGATTTTGCGCAACACACCAGCAACACACAAACTACTTTTTAGCAGGGTAAGCATGACAATTAATCATCATTTTAATAAATAAAAGCAGTAGCTTGCAAAATTAAAGCTTAAAAAATAGCAGGATGATCATGTACCTATTTTTAATGTGTTATTATTTGAGAAATCATATTTAAAACAGCCAGTTTGCTGCTACATATATAAATTGAGGACGCTCAAAAAATGAAAAATAACGATACCTTTAACACGATTGCTACGTTAATTTTTAAACATCTTTATAATAACTTTCCAACTCCAAGTCAGTTAGATCCTGAACAATTAATTAGCGATGCCTCAGATCATCAAGGTGAGCAAATAAAAGGAACAATCGCCTTTCTTCTTCATGAAGAATATATATTTTCGACGCCAAGCGCCGCTTTTTTGCTAACCGAAAAAGGCTTTAGCCACGCTTTGTGCCCTAAATTTTAATCTCACCGTTTAAAAAGCGATACCACAAAAAAAGCCCTAGCAATTAAAGCTAGGGCTTTTTAATGATTTTTAACGTTTATTTTTTCTCTTTTTCTAAACGCTTTTTAAGACTCAAAGCCGCATCTGCAGCCAACAAACGCATAAATTCAGAGCCATTGTTTTGTTCGCCTTGACCCGCACCTATAACAATTTCAGGCACTAAGCGGCTGTTACCTAAGCTATTAAATAAAGCCGTTTGAATTTTAACTTCTGCTTTAAGTGTTTCATCAAACACATATTTAGGATCAAGTGCTGCTGACTTTGCTCGTAAACGTGCTTCAGCTAATACATCCATGCCTAAAGCTTCTAAGCGTTGCTGTTTTAAAATTTCTTCTTGCTCTTTTGCAAGCTCAGCCTTCACTGCAACACGCTGTTGTGCAGAAATAATCGCATTGGCTTTTATTCGCTCTGCATCAATTTGCTCTTTAATTTTTAGCTTTTCAGACTCAGCTCTTTGCTTTGCAATCGCTTGTTCGCCTAATGCAACTTCTGTACGTGCTTGTTGCTCTGCCTTTTTAAGGTTTTGTCTTGCAAGCGCTTCATCTGCTGCAGCTTGCTTTTGCGCCTCTAAGCGCGCATTTACCTTATTTTCGTAATCAATATCAATAATACTCGCATCAACCACCGTGATGCCGTAAGAGCCTAAAATAGGTGCATTACGCAGCGGCTTACCTTCAGCATCTTTCTTTATGTTAATGGTAACGCGTTGTTGCTTACTTAAATTGCTTAAATCGTCAGACTTGTCACGCTCGCCAGTACTAATAATTTGCTCAGTAACAAAAATGCCATTAGTCAGTTGATCAGAAAAATCTTGGCTTAATTGACCATTACCACCTGAGTAATGTTGCTCAACCGACATCATACGTGCCGACGCTTTTACATTTTCTGTAGTGGCACGCATTAAAAGATTAGATATCAGGGTTTCTTGGGAGCCAAATTCTTCATGAATTTTTAATAATCCACGTAAAGCGCCCGACTCACTTGCCGGTACATTACCTGGTAATCTAAAACGTGATACTCCTCTGGCGCCACCTGTCGTGGTATCTAAGAATCGAATAGGAATGAGTGGTACAATGGCACTCGCTGTTGCACTGCTATCGCCGGTAAAGTTAATTGAAATAACTTTTTTATAGGCCGATGTGGTACCAAATGCTTTTAAGTAAGGGCCCGCTTGATTTATTACCGTTAAATTACCAGTAAAAGCTGACTGATGAACTAACCGTTCATCGGCTTCATTCCATGAAATAACCTGCGAAGTTAATGTTGCAATAACTGCTAACACCACAACAACGGATGTTAGTAAAATCACATTACGACGACCAAAACGCGCCATAAATGAAGTGTTTTTTGCCTCAGCGACTGTTTGTTGCTCGCTATCCATTTTTAGTACTCTCCATGTTTAGTTTCTTTTTAACAAAATACGTAATTTCTTGTTCGCTTAAATGCGCACAAAAACTACCCGATCGATGCAAATCTATAAATGTTGCAAGGATCTCTTGTTTGCCTTTAATTGTTTTTTCCTGGTTTTCTTGGGTTTGGTTTTTCTCGCTAAGTTGAGCAATAAGATCATCAATGATGGTGTCTTTATCGAATAACACATTATATTCTTTTGACTTTCTTACTCGGCTCTTACGTACATTGCTGTAAATCACATAAAGCGCCACACACAAAATAATAACAAGCGTACTTAACCCAATAATATAAAAAATCATAACGTCTGCTTATATTAATTGAATAATTAACCCTAACAACAAATGTAACGGTTAAATCACAAATGTTAAGCCGATAATTTTACAGAATAACGACCCAAATAACAGAATTAATACTTGGCTCTTGTATATTTTTGTAAAAATTAAAATAGAAAAGTTTAATATCTGAAGTCTCAACATCAACAACGTTACTTTTAGTGAGTGTGGGTGACAGCCGCTTAGAGTCAACGGTAAACATCTTCTGTTCAAACTTTCATATTGAATATTAAGCCATTTATCCTTTTTAAAATAAGCTAATTTCAAAGTGAAAAATGCAATAGTTTCCGAGTAAAGTTAAAAATATTTAAATTTTTTCTGGCGAAGATCAAAATGCGGCCTACCCTTAGTATGTAAATTAGGTACTGATTATTTGCTCAAAATTAAATCATATGGGCATGCAGTTGATCATTTACGTTACATCAAACCACTTATTAGTGAAAAAGGATATAAAGATGAAAAAATGTAAATACGCAGCATTGCTCGCTTCAGCTATCTATGCACAATACAGTTTTGCTGCAATCGATGAGCTCACTATTTTACAACACACTCAAGAAGCAAAAAAAACCACAATTGCCAAACACGCTAATACCCATGTAAATCTTTCTAGGCAATTTACAATCGAAACAACACAAGGTCCTGTAATTACTCAAACTGTATCGCACCCTAATGCTGATTATATAAAGCTACATTTTAGCCAAGTAGATCTAAATGGTGACGCAAAGTTAGTCGTTAGAAGCGAAGACAACTCAGAGCGATATGAATATAGTAGTAATAATATGGACGCTGCAACAATCGATAGCTTAAACGGAGATGATGGTGTGCATTCATTTTCTTCTATGTCGGTTTCAAATGACAGCGTTATCATTGAATATTATCCTGATCCAAAAAACAGTAAGCAGCAACACCAGTTTGGTGTTATTGATAGCTATTTTTACGGCACTGAAAGTGCCAATATAAATATCAACCAACAAAATAAACCAGCCCCTTTGTCTACCTGCGGTATTAATGAGCGCAAAGACGTGCAGTGTTGGGCTAATTCCAACCCAACAGAGTTTGACCGCAGTCGCCCGGTAGCACGCTTGGTAATAGGTGGGCGCAGCTTATGTACCGGTTGGCGCGTTGGCAGCGATAATAAATTATTTACCAATAACCACTGTATCGAAACTGCATCTGAGCTTGCCTCTACAGAAGTGTGGTTTAACTACCAAAATAAAAGTTGTAATGGGACAACCAGAGAAACCATTGTAAAAGTAACGGGTAAAGAGTTTTTTAAAACTGACTACACACTAGATTACACCCTATTTAGTGTTAATGACTTTGCCAATATTGAACAGTTTGGTTACTTAGGGCTTGATGTGCGAAACGCACAGCAAAGTGAACGTATTTATATTCCGCAACATGGTTCAGGTAATCCTAAGGAGTTGTCGATTGAATCGGATCAAGACACCAATGGTTTGTGCCAAGTTAATGCCCCCTCAACGAATGGGCGTGGAAGTAATACTGATATTGGATACTATTGTGACACTATAGGCGGCTCTTCTGGTTCTCCTGTTGTTGCAGCATCAAGTAATCGTGTTATTGCACTTCATCATTTAGGCGGATGCTACAATAAAGGCGCCAAAATAAGTAAGATTTGGCCCCAAGTCGCAACTTACTTTAATAACACAGTGCCTGTTGGCGATAACGACGGTACTACACCACTGCCACCTACCGCACGTTTTGAATACAACTGTGAACAATTACAGTGTAATTTTGATGCAACAAGCTCCAGCTCAGCAGGTACTATCAATAGCTATAGTTGGAACTTTGGCGATAATCAAACCGATACAGGTGCAACTGTAGTGCATAATTTTGTATCTGAGGGTGATTACGACGTCTCTGTTACTGTGCAAGATAGTAACAATAATACAAACACGCTAACCAAAACGATTAGTGTTTCAAATGGCTCACCAACAGAAGTTGAATTAACTAAAGGGCAAGCATTAACAGGCCAAAGTGCAGCATTAAATCAAGAGACTATTTACTATATTGATGTACCTGCAAATAGCACTAACATCTCAATCGACATAACGGGTGGTTCAGGTGATGCAGACCTCTATGTTAAAAAGAGTACAGTGCCAAGCACAAATAATTACGACTGCCGCCCATTTAGAAATGGTAACACTGAAAGCTGTAATATAAGTCAAGGAGAAGGTCGTTTTTACATTATGCTTAAAGCGTATAACAGCTATCAAAACGTAACAATCCTGGCTAATTATGAAAATAGCGCACCACCTACAGATAATGATACTCGCGTATTAACGTCTCGTGCTTATGGATTTCCAGATTTTTGGCAGCGCTATAGTTATGTAGTACCTACAGGCGCAACCACTGTAAACATAAAAACATTGGGTGGCGAGGGAAATACTAACCTCTATGTTCGAGCGGATGCAGCAGTAACAAAAACACAATATGATTGCTTATCGAACAACAAAGACAACAATGAAAGTTGTATCTTAGAGGTGAGTTCAGGCCAAACATTACAAATCGGCTTGTTAGGTGTTACTAATTACGATTGGGTTAAGCTTGTTGCAACTGCTAAATAATTAATATCATTCCCCTAAAAAAAGCACTGCAGTGAACTTGCAGTGCTTTTTATTTGGGTTTAATTTACTCTTTTAATGCAGGCGTAATAAACATCACAATAAATAAAAAATACCACCTATTACAGAAAGAACTCATAGTTAGTAGTTATTAAAAAACATAATCCGATCTCACTATTGAGTGCATGATAATAGCTTCAAAACTTGTTTAACTACCATTTCTGGCTCATCATTTTGTGGATAGTGGTAACTTTTACGCGTTAGCACTATCTCACCTTGAGGAAAAGCATTAGCCCAGTTTGAATGCAGTTCTCCCCACATTTCACGCCCTTTTTCAGTAAAAAATAATACCGATGGATTTGCATATTTTTTAACTGAGGCAATAACCGTCACGGGAATATCTGCTATTTGTGGATAATCGGGCAAAGGTCGCTTCGACCAAAAGTCTAAATACTGATTCGACATGCCGTTTTTCATATCATCACGTTTTATAGCGGCAATTTCTTTTTCAGCGCGCGGTAAATCAATCTTACGCATAATATCAACATCATGCTCTGAGGCGGGTTCAATTAACATTAACGCTTTAATGTTATCGGGGTAGCTTGCTGCAAATACTCTTGCGATATAAGCACCATAAGAATGCGCCACATAAACTACTGGTTCATCAATTTTTAGTGCTTTAAGTAATAGTAAAGCCTCAGTAGCATACTGCTCTGAGCTATAGTTTTTCTTTATTTGCGCTGAGCCGCCATTGCCAATTCGAGAATAGCGAATTACTTTTGCATGCTTGATAAGCGAGTTATAAATGGGATCCCAATCACTAAGCCCTGCAGAGCCACCCGCCTCAAGTAAAACAGTGTGTTTACCACTACCCGCCATTTCATATTCAATATCAAAGCCATTTACTTTAACTTTAGCAAGCTCAGCAAACACAGCGGTAGAGGTGATTAATAGCCAAAATAGAATCGTTTTTATTATTAGTTTCATATTGTTGAAAGAATATGGAGTGTTGGCTTAAGTTATAACATTAAGCACTATGTTTATAAATAACTTCTCTATCACATAATCTTAAAAATAGATAATCAGCCTTAAATCATATTTTGACTAATAGATTTCCCTATTCAAACCTATAAACCTCTGTGACCCTATGCCATAATCTAAATAATTCATAAATTTAGTAACTTGGCGGTATATAAACCGTTTCAAGCTAACTTATAGGGTTTTTTAATGGCTTATCAAGAGCAAAATCAAGCAACAATCTATTGGCACGACTACGAAACTTGGGGGGCGAGCCCGCAAAAGGATAAGCCGAGTCAGTTTGCCGGTGTGCGCACCGATCTTGATTTAAATATTATTGGCGAGCCGCTTATTGAGTACTGTAAGCCACAAGCGGATTATTTACCCCATCCTGAAGCGTGTTTAATTACCGGTATTACCCCACAAGTGGCGATGCAAAAAGGCTTAGTTGAGGCTGAATTTATTGCTAAAATTCATGCAGAATTTAGCGTACCCAATACCTGTGTGGCTGGTTATAACAGTATTCGCTTTGATGATGAAGTAAGCCGATATAGCTTTTATCGTAACTTTTACGACCCGTACGAACGTGAATATAAAAACAATAACAGTCGTTGGGATATTATAGATTTAGTGCGTGCCTGCTATGCACTGCGCCCTGAGGGCATTGAGTGGCCATTAAAAGAAGATGGCAGCCCTAGCTTTAAGCTTGAGCATTTAACCGTCGCTAATGGTATTGAACATGCCACTGCGCACGACGCACTAAGTGATGTAACGGCCACCATTGCACTGGCAAAGCTAATTAAAGAGAAGCAGCCTAAACTGTACCAATTCTTTTTTAGTCTTCGCGGTAAAAAAGCACTCGCTGAAATGGTTGATGTGTTTAATATGACCCCATTAGTGCACACCTCGTCTCGTATTCCAGCAACACAAGGTTGTACCACTTGGGTAGCACCTATGAGCTTTCATCCAGTGAATAAAAACGCGGTTATTTGTTTTGATTTAACCCAAAACCCACAGGTATTACTTGATTTAAATGTGGAAGAATTACGTAAACGCTTATACACCAAACGTATAGATTTAGCGGAAGGTGATTTACCCGTAGGTTTAAAATTGGTGCATTTAAACAAGTGCCCTATTTTAGCGCCAGCTAAAACACTACTGCCTGAAAACGCTGCTCGCTTGGGTATTGACCGTGAACAATGCTTGGCTAATTTAGCCATTTTAAAAGCCAATACCGAGCTACGTGATAAAGTCACTGAGGTATTTAATGAGCAAGGCGATTACAGCGCGACCACGAACGTAGATTACTTATTATATGATGGCTTTACTAGCCATGCTGATAAAGCTAAATTTGCGATTATTCGTGATGCAAAACCTGAAGACTTGGCAAGTTTAAAGCTTGAATTTGAAGATCCTAAATTTAATACTTTGTTGTTTAGATACCGCGCCCGTAACTGGCCACAAACGCTAAACCAGCAAGAGCTTGATCAATGGCGTCAATATTGCCAAAGCAAGTTAATGCATGGCGAAGATCAGCCTTCAATCAGCGCACAAGATTTTATGATCACCCTTGAAAACTTAGCGCATGAACATGATGACAGCGAAAAAAATCTTACAATTTTAAAAGCCTTATATAACTACGCGCAAAGCATGTAATTTACTGTAGTTTATATAACGCATGAAAAACGCGACCCTTTATAATTAAAGCGTCGCGTTTTTTGTATTTAGCTAGGTAAACGAAAGTAAATCCCACCAAAAGAAGTGAATGAAGAATAAATGAGAAACACATAAAACCAACATTTACTGTTTATGTTTACCTCTTCCTCTAAAGCGCAGCGTCTCTTATTCTCTTTGTGAATAATTTACTTTTACCAATTACATTACTTTTTATGCAGTGCTTCGATACGTGCTAATAAGCTTGAAGTATCGTAGCGACCGCCGCCCAGAGCTTGTACATCAGCGTAATATTGATCAACCGTGGCGGTCATTGGCAGTGTTGCACCGTTATTTTTAGCTTCATCAAGGGCAATGCCTAAATCTTTGCGCATCCAATCTACAGCAAAACCAAATTCGTACTCACCTGCCCACATTGTTTTGTAACGGTTTTCCATTTGCCACGAACCAGCAGCGCCTTTAGAAATGGTTTCTATTACTTTTTCGCCATCAAGCCCTGCTTGTTTAGCAAAATGTAAGCCCTCAGCTAATCCTTGCACTACACCTGCAATACAAATTTGGTTAACCATTTTACATAATTGCCCTGAGCCCGCTTCGCCTAAAAGCTGACTAAAACGGCTAAATGCCGCCATGATAGGTTGTGCTTTAGCAAATACCGCTTCGTTACCACCCGCCATTACGGTTAACACCCCATTTTCAGCACCAGCTTGGCCGCCCGATACTGGCGCATCAATAAAGTCGATATGCTGTAAAGCCGCTTTTGCCGCAACTTCACGCGCTACCTCAGCAGAAGTAGTTGTGTGATCGATTAAAATTGTGTTTTCGTGCATGCCTGCTAGCACACCGTCATTGCCGTATACTACTGAACGTAAATCGTCGTCATTACCTACACACATAAATACCATATCGGCACCGCTTGCTGCCTCACGCGGAGTAGGTGCAAAGCTGCCGTTAAAATCTTCAACCCATTTTTGTGCTTTAGCTGCTGTGCGGTTATAAACACATACGCTGTGCCCCGCTTTTGCTAGATGCCCTGCCATTGGGTAACCCATTACGCCTAAACCTATAAATGCAATTTTAACTGACATAAAAATGACCTATTTAACTGATAACTTAGAAACATAAGCTCGATTATGTCAATCGGCCGCTAAAAAAGCGAATGAAAGTCTTTTAAAATTTCCCGCATAAGGAAATTAGGTAGGTAATCTATGGATAGCATTTATCAATTTAACGCACCACTTTGTAATAACAGTGATTTTCCTTTGAGCCAGTTAAAAGGAAAAACGGTTCTTATTGTAAATACAGCAAGCAAATGTCATTTTTCGGCGCAATTATGTGCGCTTGAAAAGCTATACCAACAATACAAAAGCGATGGGTTTACTATTCTGGCTTTTCCATGTAATCAGTTTGATAAAAACGAACCATTAGAGGGTATGGCAATAAAAGACTACTATCAAAAACACTTTGCAATTAATTTTGAAGTATTTGATAAGGTTATGGTGAATGGCCCGGATACGCACCCCTTGTTTAGTTATTTAAAATCACATACGCGTGGAATTGCACAAAACCGTGCAATAAAGTGGAACTTCACTAAGTTTTTAGTTAATGCCCAAGGACAACTAATTGCACGTTATGCGCCGCGCACTAAACCGGAGTCACTTCATAGTGTAATTAGAAGTAGTCTAGAGGCAACACCGATTATAAAAACAGCAAATAGTCGTTTTAATACCACAGCAATATTAAAGTGATAAGGCATCTATAATAAAAATGGTTTATGGTTGATGTAACTAGATTAGTTGGATTGTAATAAATGAAGATTGCTTTTTTTAGTGCTCAAAAATACGAGCGGCCTTTTTTCGATCAAAGCTTAACTGGCTTTTCTAACATCGCTATTACCTATATTGAGCAAAGTTTATCGATGCACACTGCGGTTTTAGCTAAAGAATTTGATGCGGTATGCGTATTTGTAAACGATTCGGTAGATAAAGCGGTTATTGATCAACTGGCTATATTTGGGGTTAACACCATTTTACTGCGCTGTGCGGGTTTTAATAATGTAGATTTAGCTGCTGCTAAACAGCATGGTATGCGTGTTCTGCGCGTTCCGGCTTACAGCCCTGAGGCAGTCGCAGAGCATTGTATTGCACTTATGCTTACGCTTAGCCGTAAAACCCATAAAGCTTATAACCGCGTACGTGAAGACAATTTTGACTTGAACGGCTTACTTGGCTTTAACTTGCATAATAAAACGGTGGGTATTATTGGCTGCGGTAAAATTGGCCAAGCATTGTGTAATATATTAACCGGTTTTGGCGCTCACATTTTAGTATGCGATCCTAATACACAAGCTGGTAATTACACAATTACTGATTTAAACCCCCTGCTTACACAAAGCGATATAATTTCTTTGCATTGCCCGTTAAACGAGCACACCCATCATTTAATAGACGATGACGCATTTGCAGCGATGAAAACAGGAGTTATGCTAATAAACACCTCGCGCGGTGCATTGGTTAATAGTAAAGCTTGTATTGAGGCACTTAAATCACAAAAACTAGGTTATTTAGGGCTTGATGTGTACGAGCAAGAATCAGAGCTGTTTTTTAAAAACCACAGTGACGATATAAACCAAGACGATATTTTCTCTCGCTTGGTGAGCTTTAAAAATGTATTGATCACCGGCCATCAAGGCTTTTTTACTCAAGAAGCGCTTACAGAAATTGCCAATATCACCTTACAAAATGCATTTGAGGTTACTCAAGGAAATAGCTTAACAAACGAAGTGCTATAGCGCGGCTAAACAAAAAGCAAAAAAGCGAACAAAATATAGTGTTCGCTTTTTTTGTTATCAATAACACATGAGTTGTTGTATTCTAGCCAAACGCAACGTTTGCAAATACTAAGGTCATTAGCACTGGGCAGACAAAACGAATGTACTGAGCAAACCAATAATGTGCACCAGAACTTGCTTGATGAAGCTTATTACCACGCTGCCATAACCAGCCCACTGTAATAAAATAAAACAGTCCCATCAACGGGAGTTGGTATTGGGTAAATACCATAATAACCAAACCAAATAGCCAATCAAAATTAACAATAATAGTACTGGCACAAACAAATACAATGGCGCTAACGGCCCATGTAGCTTTGGTTCTATCAACACTGTGGTTTTCTACTAAGAAAGCCACCGGAATTTCAGTCGATGAAATGGTTGATGTAACTGAGGCAATCGACATCAACACAAAAAATAGTAAACCAACCAATAAACCAATTTCACCCATGGTGCCAAATAACTCAGGTAATATGGCAAAAATAAGCTGCCCTTCACCAATTAATTTGCCGTTGCTAAATACTTCAACGCCATTGAACTGTGCCACATATATAGCCGGTATAATTAATAGTCCAGCTAAAAATGCCACGCTGGTGTCGAGTAACGCAACACTTGCAGTCAATTTTGGTAAGTTAGCACCGGGCTTTAAATAAGAGCCATAAATCATCATGCAACCCACACCCAGTGATAATGAGAAAAACGCTTGCCCCATTGCGGCAATAATTAAATCGGGGTCGAGTATTTTACTAAAGTCAGGCACTAAATAGGCCGCAAACCCTTCGCTGGCACCCTTTAAGGTAGCAATGTAAGCAATTAGGCCAACGAGTAAAACAAGTAATAATGGCATTAAACGGCGCGACCAGGTTTCAATTCCTGATTTAACACCTTTTAAAATAATGCTGGCGGTTAAAATAAGCATCAGCGGCGTAAATATAAAATTACGTAGCATAGAGTCGCTATGCAAAAACTCACTCAAGCTCTGCATACCTAAAAAGGTGGTTATAGGCTCTATGGCGTAAGAAAGCATCCAACCTGCCACTATTGAATAAAAGCTTAACATGACAATTGCGCCAGCTAAGCCTATATAACCTGCAGCAGCGCCTACTTTAGGCGCATGGTCTTGCCATGCTTGGCCTAAGGCTTTAACCGGATTAGCTTGGGCTTTGTAGCCTAAATACAGCTCGGTGTATAACGCGGGAAGCGCTAGCAAAAAAATAACAATAAAGTACACCAATAAAAATGCGCCGCCACCATGGTTAGCAGCCTGTGTAGGAAAACCCCATATATTGCCTAAACCTACCGCAGCACCGGCTGCTGCCAATACAAAACCAAGTCGACTTTGAAAACCATCACGCACTTGTGTCATACACCTACAAATCTGTTATTATTTTATCGAATGTGAATTAAACCATATTTAAGGGCGACTGAGTAATAAAAATGTACTTAGCGCGCATAACAGCAAACAACCGCTCACAAACTATCCAGCTTATAACGATAACTATGTAATCGGTATTCACTTTTAACGAGCAATAATGAGTTCAGCTTACTTTGACAATCAGTTATTACAAACCCCGCTTGCTGAGAGTAATAACCACACCATTTTATTATTTGATGCCAGCCAATTGCAGGTTGATGAGCTAACACTTACACAGTTTTTAAGCCCGTTTGAATTAAGTGTCATCGCGCGTCGTAAAACGCCTCAAGCAAAGCAAGAATATGTAGCAACGCGGCTGTTACTAAAATATTTAGTCAAAAGTGTATTACCTAGCAGCAGTAATATAACGCTTGATAAAATCAGCTCTGAATTTAATCAACAAACCAGTAAGCTTGAGGTAAATATAAATAACAACCAGGTGTATAGTTGCTGTGTGTCACACTCTCATGGTTTGGTAGGCGTAGCCCTAAATATTGATCATTCGCTATTTGGTTTTGATATAGAAAAAATCAGTTTAAAACGACCATTTGAAAAACTCGCAAAGCACTTTTATGATGCTGCAGAAGTGGCACTTATAACTAAGCAACCGTGCACAGCTGCTAAAGCGGCGACATTTTTCAGACTTTGGACATTAAAAGAGGCATTAGCAAAAGCAACCAGCCGCCCTATTGCCCAGCTATTAAGCCCTAATGTATTTTGTGAGCTTGGCAACAGGCAACTAAGTGCAACCAGCACCACATTAACAAATGATGTAAACGAGCAGTTTGATATAAGCGTTGTGGCAAAAAAAAGCACCGACTGGCGGTGCTCATTTATCTCATTGAAAGCGTTAAGCAGCAAGCTCGCCTTCAAGTAGTCGGCTATGAATAGCTTGAACCACAGCATCAGACTCACTTTGCTCAACTAAAAAGCACAGGTTGTGTTTACTCGCACCATGACAAATAAGACGAATGTTAAATTCGCTCAACACCTGCATTAAATTCATTTCGTGCTGACGCAATACAATTTCAGACCCAATAAGTGCTACTAGGGTTAAATTGTTCTCAACCGATACATGGCAAAACTCAGCAAGTTTATCTAAGCACTCTTGATCTAGCTCTGGGCGTGATGCATTAGGCGCATCATCAAGGGTAATAGCTACACTAATTTCAGAGGTAGTAACCAGGTCTACCGAAATATTACATTCACTTAAAATAGTAAAAATACGAGCTAAAAAACCACTCGCTAACAGCATTTCTGGGCTTTTAAGGGTTAATAATATTTGGTTTTTACGTTGCGTGACCGCACGAATACCAGGTAGCTGCGATTTTTCACGTTCAATCCAGGTGCCACCACGCTCTGGCTCTGTGCTTGAGCCAACAAACACATTTATATGGCTACGACTGGCTGGCAAAATTGTAGCCGGATGCAGCACTTTAGCGCCAAAAGTGGCCATTTCTGCCGCTTCATCAAAGCTTAAACGCGCAATAGGTGTGGCTTTAGCACACAAACGAGGATCGGTGCTAAAAATACCCACTACGTCGGTCCAAATATGCACACTCTTAGCGTTAATTGCTTCAGCTAACAAGGCGGCACTGTAATCAGAGCCACCGCGACCTAGTGTGGTGGTTACATTGTTTTCATCGCTGCCAATAAAGCCCTGAGTAACAATTACATTGTTCTCTAGTAAAGGAATTAAATGCTCTTTAGCTGCAAGCGCTGTGGCGGCTACATTAGGCGTGGCTTTACCAAATTGGCTATCGGTTTTAAGCACCTGGCGAACATCAAAACGCTGCGAATTTAAGCCCTTTAAGCGCAATACTTGAGTAAATAAATACGACGATAAACGCTCGCCAAAGCTAAGTAGCTCATCGTGTTGTTGCTCTGTTGTCAGTATTTGATGTGCTAGTGTTTGAAATTCATCGAGAGTGTTATTAAAACCAAGCGCTAAATCATCATCTAGGGTCAGATCAGTTAAAATTGCCTGCTGAATAGCAAGTACACCGTCAACATGCTGTTGACGTTCAGCGGCATCAATATCGGCTTTACAAAGTGCCACCAAGTGATTAGTTACACCGGCGCTGGCGCTCACTGCAACAATTCGAACGCTGTTATCGTTTACAATGATTTCGCTACAACGGCTCATCGCCTCAAAGTTAGCAACGCTAGTGCCGCCAAATTTGGCAACAATGTAATCTGATTTTGTGCACTGTGAACTTTGTGGCACTGATTGGGTAGTCATTTCGTCTCCTTTCGCGGCATCCAAACCGCAATAAAACAAGAAGAACTTGGCAGGAAATAAAGATAAGAAAAATCTACTGCCAGAAGCTCTCCACCTAAATTGGTGACAGTTTTGAGGATTCAGCCCCATAAACCGAAAAACAATGGTAACGACCCATTATTTTCCTCGGCGAGTACTTCCCTCCTTAATGGTCGCAGGCTGTCGTTGCCTCACATTAAGTACCTAAGTATCGCACCTCTTCTGAATGTATTATTAACCTGTGGCTAATAAAACAAAACCGCACTAAGAGTGCGGCTTTGAAAGTTATCGTTTAGACGTGTAGCTGTCAAGTCGTTTTATTATAAAATCAAATAAAACTACCCATAAAGTAAGAGCCAGCATAACCAAAGGTGTAACACACTAACAAATACAACGACAAACGAAGGTAACTTGCAAAAGTAAGTTCTTTAACCTTACTCATAGCAATAATACCAGCCGCCGAACCAATGATCAGCATTGAACCACCCACACCGGTTGCATACGTAAACGACAACCAATGCTGTTGACTCATTACAATGTCGGCTTTTAGTAACGCAGCCGTTAGTGGCACGTTATCAACACCGGCCGATAAAATACCCATTAAGTAGTTAGCGTACTCTGGCGCCATCACTGTATACAGGTTTGTAAATTGGCTTAGCACGCCCACTTCTTTTAATGCGCCAACAAGTAATAACACACCTACGAAAAACAGTAAGGTGTCGTACTCTATGTCACGTATAAAGTCGATCATATCTTTATTGATATCTTTTTTGCGCATTAAAAATTGTGCGACTAAAAACATAATAGACAGGCCGAGTAAAAAGGTAAGTAACGGCGGCACACTATATAAAACACTTAAAGTAAGGGTAGAAATAACGGTAGTGAAGAAAATAACAGCGATAGTAATGTCGGTTTTTTCAATGCGTTTAAATTTAGTCTTTTTAAACTCTAACTGCTTGTTCATACCAATTGATAATAAAGTAGCCAGTAATAATACGCTTAATAATGCAGGCACAATTAACAGTAATAAATTGCTAATTGTTACTTTACCATCAAGGAAAATCATAAGTGTGGTTACATCACCTGTGATAAGTGATACACCCCCTGAGTTCACTGCAAATACAATTAAGGTGGCGTACTTAACTAGTTTTTTGGCTTCAAGCTTTAATGACATTATAACAGCCAAGGAGATCAGTGTAGCTGTTACGTTGTCGGAGATAGATGAAAATACAAATGCAAAACACCCTACCAAAAACATTAGCTTTCGTTCACTAATGCTGGTTGGCATTATCCGGTTCACAACATTTTCGATGAGTCCTTTGGAGTTTAAATAGGCAACAAAGGTCATTGCGGCCATTAAAAACAGCCATAAGGAAGCAATTTCTAAAATATTGTGGTCAAGGAGGGTTTGAATCGTTTCAGGGCTTTGCCCATTAAGAGGAAAAATAAAGGAGATAATCCAACAAAGTGTACCAAAAAATAATGTCGTTTTGGCTTTGTTTACGTGAATCACATCCTCAATAACGATAAGCAAGAATGCAATCGCTATCAGCGTCAGGATAATCGAGGAAACCATGATATTAAACAACCTTCGGGTTTAAGTAAAAATTGAAACCATGTAAAAAATAGAGGTACACACTCTATGTGCCTATATTCGGCGCGGATACTATCACTAAGCGAGTGTAAAAACTATTATTAAATCGTCGCAAAAACGAATACCATATAAGTTCAAGAAATATAAAATAACGAATACTAGGATGTTGTAACGCCTTATGATCCCAGCTAAAAAGCTACTTAATACCCTCACTGAGCATTGGGGTGTATTAGAGCTATTATTTAAACGCTTTAAAATGGCCGACTTTAGTATTAAAGATTTACAAAATGCCATAAAACAAAAGCAA
Organism: Pseudoalteromonas sp. S1610; assembly: GCF_005887465.1. Taxonomy (GTDB): domain Bacteria; phylum Pseudomonadota; class Gammaproteobacteria; order Enterobacterales; family Alteromonadaceae; genus Pseudoalteromonas; species Pseudoalteromonas undina. The sequence continues at coordinate 48,293 of NZ_PNDI01000004.1, forward strand.
CCGACGTGGAATAATGAGCGTATTTATAAAGAAACCAATCGGTTATTAAATCAAGAAATCATTATTCCATTGGCTAAATCGTCACAACTAGAAATTAACCGTGCCATTGCGGACTTTGCTACCTTTTTACTTCAAGAAGAACATTTAGGCTTAGCACAAGAAATTAGTGTATTGGTTGATGATTTAGCTCGCTTAGGTAACCGGCTATCTAATGCCGGTGAAATGGAAGATTTTGATGATTTACGTCGCTTTAGCCGCATTATGGATGATCGGGTTCGTAAAATAATTAAGCTGTTTTTACATAACGAAAACGCCATTTTAAATATTGTTGAGCAAGCCAAATCAAATAACGCGGTGCAATCGCTGCAAAAGCGCTACAAAGCCGTCATAGAAGCGTTTGATGAATATATAGAACCCATGCTAGAAATGGTGGATATTAGAGGCGACTTTCATGCCTGTTTTACTCTAATTGAGCAACAAATTAGCACCCAAATAGAACATATTGAACGCTCAGGCAAGGCGTACAGTGATAAACGTATGCTTGAGCAATTACGTACTCGTATTCTCGAAATGCATCTAGTTGGCCGGACAAGCTTACGTAAAAGTGCCGACATGCTAATGCCACTGCGTGAAGAGTTGCGCCGTAATAACCTTATTACCCGCCAAGCGGCAAAAGTATTAGGGCTAATTCGTAAAAACGGGGTGGATAATATGCTCAGCGCCGTGCAACCCCATTTTGTAAGCGATGCGCAAAAGTATTCATTGGGTCAACAGCGTCATATTGTTGCCTATATGGCAAGCTTAGCTGAGTTTGAACACCACGAATATCAGCTACCAGAACAAAATGATGTGCCCGCGTTTGTCACGCCAAACATTCCTGACTATCACGATGTAAAAGCGCAATTTACCAAACGCTTTAAAAAGCAGCGTAAAAAACCACAGCCTTTGCTGCAATTTTTAGACGAAAGCTACCCTGAACTTGAAGCCGATGAAATGTTGTTTTTGTATCAAAAGTTGGTAAGCGATAACACCCTAGAAATTAGCCAAAGCGATAAAAAAGCTCGCGTTAACATTGCAGGCCAGCACTTTAATTTATATCCCTTTAATTCAGAGCCTCAGGCTGATAAAGCCGAGCACGAGTAATCACCATGACCCATATAAACTTAGATGAGCTTTCTCACTTACAAGCCATTAATAAAAAATTAGTCGCCGGTTACCACATTTGCGAACAAGACACCGTAATGTGGCAAGAGCTTGACCAACAAATAGACGCTTATACTGCCTTATTTACAGCACTAGGCCACGAGTTAAAACACGATAGCCGTGGTTTTTATTATTTTGCCAGCGATGAAAGCACCCCAAACATGGGTAAGATTTCCCGCGCTGTAGCGCTCACTATTTACATTTTAATAGAGCATTTTGCCAATACAGGTAAAGACCCAATGCGCGCATTATTTGACGAGCCAAACGATTTAGAGCTCATGCAAACCTTGGTGCAACTTAATAAACATTTATTTGATCAGCTTGAGATATTCTCGGGTTCTGACTTACGCAAAGATGTGTATTTACGCATGGTACGTTTAGGCCTTGCCCGCGAGGTAGAAGGTGGCTTTATGTTGCAAGCCCCTATTCACCGCTATATTGATGCCTTAATGGAAGTAAACGAAGAGACCTTTATTAGTGAGGACGAGCAATGAAAAATTTATACGGACTGAGTAAACTCGCCCTACTAAATACCGCAGGCTATGCAAAATGTGTGATCCCACTGGATAAAAGTAGCTCGATTTGTGCCCCTAACAACACAGGTAAAAGCTCAGTAATTAATGCACTGCAATTTCCGCTAATTAACGATTTACGCCTAACCGAGTGGGATGGCCACGATTTAGATGAAACCCGTAAGTTTTATTTTTCATCAGATCAATCGTACATTTTATTGCAAGCCGATTTGCCCCATGGCTCAGTCGTCATTGGCGTAGCCGGCTTAGGTAAAATTGCCGGTTATGCACACCAATACTTTTGCTATCAAGGTAAGCTTGATTTAGCCCAGTACACCCAAGGCAATACCATTATTAAGTTTACCAAGCTGTTTAATCACTTAAAGCAGCAAGGTTACAACCCAATAGAGCTTAAAGCACAAGAGTTAAACGCCCTACTGACAGGCGGAGCGACGCAATTTGACGGTGAGATCAATTTAAAAATGATCCCCCTCAACAACGTTCAAGACTCTGCAATATACAAAGAAATATTTCGTCGTATTCTTAATTTACATAAATTAGGCGCAAACGACGTTAAGCGTTTTATGTTGCGTGTGTTTGAACGACATATGTCAAATTCTAAGGTCGACTTTTACGAGGTTTGGCGCCGTTCGTTTGATAAAGTAAACCGCGCAAAACGTGAATTAAAAGCGCTAGAATCAATGCAAGAGCCCATAGCCGCCCTTGAATCTATGCTCGAAAACCAAACCGTTCTTAAAGGTAAACTGGCCGCTTATGCACCAAAAATTGACCAAGCACTGATTGATTTTGATGCTTACCAAGAAGAGCAACTAAGCGAGCTCAACATCGCTCTTGAAGATATTGAGCACGAAAAACACGAGTTTGAACAAAAGCAAGGGCTATACGTGCAACAATCGCGCGATATAGAGCGCAAGCAAACTCAAATTGAACAATGGTTTTTAGATTTCAACGCCCTTAAAAGTGAATTTGAGCTGGTTAATAAAGCCACTCTCAAAACCAATCTAACGCAGTTAAAAAATGACTACGAGTCGTTGTCACACTCTATTACGAGTGCTCAAGGGCAAAGCCTACACACCCTTGATTACCGTATTGGTGAAACACAAAAACAAATTAAGAGCTTAAAGTTACAACTTAAAAACTTAGAATTTAATTTATTCACTCGTATGCGTGAAGACTTATCACTGAAAGAGGTAGAAGAAATATCGCGGCTATTAAACCCCGATCTTCTCTCCTTTGCCACCACCAGTAATGGCGATATAACCATTGATGACGAAGACGCCTTTGGTGAATTTTTAGCACAGCTGAGCGAAAATGTTAAAGGCGGTGTACTCACCCTACCCGGTGCCAGTATTAAACTTAAAAAGCTCTCACCAGTACAAATGCAAAGCGGCGAAAACAAAGAGCAACTGAGCGCTCAGTTAACCGCGCTTGAGCAATCATTAAAAGAGTTTAAACAACAACGCGAAGTGGCCGCCAATGTTGCAGATAAGCAAAAAGAAAAAGACGCGCTATACGATGAGCTTATGAGTGCAGAAAGCGCACTTAAACGCTTAGAGCAATTTGAAGTGATGCAACAGTCGGTTGACGCCCAAGCAATGCTAAAAGAGCAGCTTTTAGCCGAGCGCGAACAAGTTGACGATTACCTACAAGATATTCAAAAAAACAGTGGCTCAATTGCTGATAGACGCTCACTAATTAAATCTAAGCAGGCACAAATTAATCGTCAAACAGAGCGCTTACGCCAAGTTAAAACCGAGCGTATTGACCACACATTAGATTTATACAGTGGTAAAGTAACGCCTTATATGATTGATATAAAAATCGATTTTGATAATTTAAGCGATTTAATTCACCACTTTAATAAGGACTGCCAAGAGCTACGGAACTTCGATATAAATGTACGTAATACTTATATGCATATTTATAATGCCGGTATCACTAAGTTTGATAACGAAAACGATGAGTTTAGTAAATATCAAAAGCTTATTAGCGCGTTTCATAACATTGATAACGAGCGCGATGCAGTTGAGCGACAAGGTCGCGTTGCCCTCACTGAAGTGGCCGCTACAATTAAAGGCCTGCGCGAAGATTTAGACCGCTTACGCCGTGAAATGAATAGCTTTAATAAAGGCATTAGCCAGCACCGCATCTCAAACCTGCAAGCGTTTAAAATTAATATTATCCCGCGCAAAATGTTGGTAGATAGTATTGATACTATTATCAGTACCTCTAACCAATTTGAACAAGGCGATACCCTAGATTTACTCAGCCAAGAACCTTACAGCGAGAGCGCGGTAAACGAGGCAAAAGATCATTTAATTAAACTCGCCTCAGACAAAGCAGGTCTGACCCTCACCGATTTGTTTGATATTCGTTTTGAAGTGGTTAACCGTGCAGGTGAAACCGAGCACTTTGAAAAGATAGACTCGGCTGGCTCAAATGGTACGCGTATCACCATTAAACTATTATGTGGCATGTTGTTTATTCGTTATTTATTAAGCGATCAGGAACAAAACTTATACCGTATACCTATTTATATAGATGAAGCGGCTGATATCGACCCGCAAAACCAAAAGGCAATTATAGAAACTGCCCTGAGCTTTGGCTTTGTGCCAATATTTGCCTCGGTTAAACCGCAAATAAGTTGTGATTATATTGTGCCAATTCGTTCAGTAAAAGACGGTGCACAAAACTGGGTAGATGAAAAAGATTGGATTGAGGTTGAACATAAAGCTCCTCAGCTAGACTAAGAATTAATTGGCTATTCATCTTAGCCAGTTACACTTATTTTAAAGATTTTAAATTAACCTCGCCCATGGTAGTTTAAACAATCGCACTTTATTGGAGCAAACGGAATGAAACACATATTTATTGTCGCAGCACTGGCATTACTAACCGCCTGTACACAAACGCCCGATTGGGATTACGATAAATCAGCAAACTTTAGTAACTACAAAACGTTTGCTTGGGTAGAAAACGCGAGTCTAACCAAAGACACGAATAACTACCAAATCAGTGGGCTTATGGAAAAACGCGTTCGCAATGCGGTAAACAACCAACTAAGCCAACAATTAGGTATGCAATTGGTTGACGTAGCGCAAGCTGATGTACTTGTTAACTACCATGCAAGTGTAGATAAAGAGCTTGAAGTTGATAGCTTTAACGTTGGCTACGGTGCACGTTGGGGTTACTGGGGCACTGGCTTTAACCACGATATAAGCGCACGCGAATATGAAGTAGGCACATTAGTTATCGATATTATTGATCGTGAGTCAAACCAATTAATTTGGCGTGGTGCTAAAGATGGTCGTTTAAAGAAAAAACAAACCCCATCACAACGTGAAGCCGCTATTAAGGAAACGGTTGCCAATATTTTAAGTAACTTTCCGCCTAAAGCGCAGCAATAAACTTTAATTGATATTTAAAAGCCCGCATGTTTGCGGGCTTTTTTATGGCTTAAAGACTGTTTACCTATAAAGTAATAAGTTACACATTAACAAGGTGATAGCTCAATGCTATAGTAATCATGTTACAAGGATAAAGCTTAATCAATAAGACGTTTAGTAAACGTTGTGTTTAAAGTTGTGAGATAAATTAAAGGATTAAAATGAAAGAAACGTGCCCAAATTGTAAAAGTAATTTTGCAGCTAAAGATATAAAAAATATTAACAAAAATAGTATTTTTATTGAAAAACAATGCCCTTCTTGTCAAACATGGTTTTGTTTGAATAAAACACTCACGATTATAAAAATTATTGGCATTTTTTTATTGTTAATAACCAGCCTATTAAATATCTTCAATATTAAGAGTGAATACAGTCTGGTTTTTTCAAGCATTGGCTTGGTAGGTATACTAATGGCAATCATTATTACTTTTTTTGGTCAGCATAAAACGGTCAAATAATCAAAAAACAAAAAAGAAGCAAAAAATAAAACACGCTAATATTAGTAATATTAGAATGCTGTTGAACCAAATCGCATTCTCTTTAGTCTTTTGGGCTTTAGGCCTTTTATCTATTTTATTTGCGATAAAATTTATACACGATGGCTATATTCTGACCCCAACAGATTACCGGGTCGAATCTGACGTTTATTTCTTTTCAGCGTCGCCATTTACTTATCTATTTTACCTTTTTCTTTACTTAGGAACTGGGATCTACTTTTTTAGCTGTGCCCTATCTTTTTAGAGATATGTTCCCGCGAAAAAAGAAAAAGCCTGATAAAAATAAAAAAAAGTACAAACGAGGCAAAAATTAGTTTCATTAGTTACCAGCACTTTTTATTTAAATACGCCCCAATGAAGTTGTTATTTATACTTGTGCAATAAATCAATTGGGATATGGCAATAATCATTAGGGTGATTGGTTAAACGGTCTTGATGGTCGGGATCGCTAGGGACATAATTAGTCAGTGGCGCTACTTGTACCGCTATTTTTTCAGCATCATCACGCTGGCTAATATAGTCTCTGGCGATGTTTAAATGATCACTTTCTTGGCTAAAAATGGCGGTACGGTATTTTTCGCCTACATCGTCACCTTGTTTATTGATACTGTATGGGTCAATAATCTCAAAAAAATAGCCAATTAATTCATTTAATGTTACATCTTGGGCATCAAAGGTTACTTTAACGCATTCGGCATAGCCATCGTATTCACCTTGTGTTGTGTTACTCGTGCCGTTGGCACGCCCCGCCTCAGTAGTCACTACTCCAGGTAAATACCTCATAAACTCTTGCACGCCCCATAAACAACCACCAGCAAAATAAAGTGTGTGCTGATTTAATGAATGACTCGATTGTTGTGTTTGCATAATAAAGTGACCAATATAAATAATTTATGGGATGCAGAGTTACTATTTTGTAACGCTAGGTTTGATTATCAAATGCAGTTTTTTATCATTAATGTACAATAGCGCCCAAAATCACCCTAGCTTAGTGAGCTTACCTTATCATGTGATAAAAAGTGATAGGTATTTAATTGTTAGCGCCATTGCATAAAATGAGAATAATGATATGAATCGTGCCCCGCACCTTATTATACCGGCTGTACTAGCCAGTATTTCGACTGTTGCTTATGCAGAACAGAGTAAAGAAACAGCAACCATAGAACAAATAACAATTGAGGCGTCACCCACTGCCAATACCTTACCCGTTGGTACATTTGATTCACCTATTTCAAATTTAGAGTACGACCCGCGTGTTGACTTGCAATCACGCAATATGGCTGAAGCACAAGCTGATGTAACGATACGCGGTGGTATTTTTGAAAATACCGGCTTTAGAGTCGGCAGTGCAACTCTACTCGACCCGCAGTCTGGTCACTACTTTGCAGAAATTCCTATTGCACCACAAATGCTAACGGGTGCCAGCGTATTAACCGGAGCCGATAATGCACTTTATGGCATGAATAGCTCCGTAGGTACTGTGTCGTTTGCTTGGAAACCAATAACAACCGGTGGCAGTGTCTCTTTGGGCGCAGGCTCAAATGACTTTAACTTACAAACAATTCATGCAGGTGTCAGTACTCCACTTGAAGCAAACGCTAATTGGCGTATTGGTTTTGAAGGTGAATATTCGCACTCACAAAGTGATGGTTCAATTGATTTTGGCGATCATGACTTTACCCGTACTTCTGGCAGAGTGCAGTTAACTGGGAGCGATTCACAAACTGATTTATTTTACGGCTTACAAGAAAAGTTTTTTGGTTGGCCAAACCTTTATACCCCATTTGGTGTCAATGAAACCGAAGACTTAGAAACTCAATTATGGATGCTTAACCATAAACAAGCCTATGCTACCAACAGTGAATTTGAAGTATCGGCTTATTACCGCAAGCATAACGACCATTATGTTTATTCAAGAGAAAACCCAAGCGCGTTCCAAGCATTTCATGAAACACAAGTAAAATCATTGGCTGTTTCGGGTCGTCATGAGCAAACAAAGTCAGTTGCGGTTAATTACTCGGCGCAATATATAGAAGACAGTATTGACTCCACCACCCTTGAAAATAACTTTACTTCACGTAACTACTTTAAGCTTAGTGTATTGCCTGAATACACAACAACACTAGCAAGCAACCAGCAACTAACCGTGCGTTTAGGGGCTGCGTTTGATAACACTAGTCGTGATGACTCTGAGCTATCATTGATTGGTGATGTTAGTTTCAATACCCAAAATAACGATGGCACTGAGCGTACGCTGTACTTGTCGTATGCCGAAGCAAGCCAAGTAGCAGGCTACACCGCCATTGGTGGCAGTGAGTCAGGTGGTTTGTTTAGAAGTAACGCTAACCTTGAGCGTGAAACCACCAAAAGTTTAGAGCTGGGCTTATTGCTTGAGCAACAAAGCTGGCAACTTAATTCAGCGCTTTTTTATCGTAAAGATAACAACCTAACCGATTGGACATTTAACTTTGATTCAAGCTCAGCACGATTTGCACAGCCGGTTGATATTGATACCACAGGCCTTGAATTTTTAGCCACTAAGCAATTTGATAACGCAGAAATTATTGCCAGCTATGCGTACTTACATAAAACAGAAACCTACGGCGCTGAAAATATTGATGCTAGCTTTTATGCCTTAAACTTTCCTGATCATCGTGTAACACTCGGTGCGATTTGGAACCCGACGAATGTATTAGAATTTCGAGTAGATAATGAATGGCGTAAACAGCATAGAAATGCGCTACGCCGTTCAGGTGACGAGGCGTTATTTACTCAGCTGACGTTAAAAATAACTCCACCAGCTGTGCCTAACTTCTTTATTAGTCTTGCGGCTGATAACTTATGGGATGAGTCGTTTGAAGAAATTCCAGGTACGCCAGGTCGTGGCGAGCAATATACACTAAGTGCCACGTATAGCTGGTAACTTTATCGCTCAGCGAGGGCTTACTCCACGCTGAGCTTGTTTTTTTAATTAAAATAAGAAACAGACTAGTAGAAAGCTGAATCAGAAACCTCATTTCTCAGCCCTCCCTAACTATTCTAAAAGCGCAGAATCCCCTCCTCTGTGTACATGCATAATTGAAATAGTATGAGCAAAGAGAAGTGAATGAGAAGTAAATGAGGTAACACTAGCGACAATGCTTAGTAGATACTTAATTGCACTCTCTCAGTACTACTTTTAGAAACACAAAGTAAGTATCTAACCTGAACTCTGGTTAAGAGATTTACTAACATATTGAATCAAAATGATATTTATGTTTATTTTCTCAAGCTAGAGATTTTTAGTGAAAACAAGGCGAAATTACGCGTCAATAGCTAGCCTATTGCAAGTAAATTCAACGCAGTTAGCGCTGAAAATAGCTGCTTGAGATGGATTTATTATCCGGAGTTCAGGTTATCAACACTTTTCAAGCGTATTAATTGTAAATATATGTGTATTTAATACAATAAATTAGGTTAATTGCTCTAATTCAGTAATTAATGTTAATGCTTGTTCATTAGTCGTCCCGCATACATCTAACGTGGCACTAAAGTCACTGCACACTTTTGGGCGCGACTCATCACCAAATAGCTTACATAAATTTCGTTCATCCAGCTGAATACAACGTTCTCCGGCCTTTTTACCGTTTGGCATACCTGGAATTGGCGAGCTAATACTCGGCGCAATACAACATGCTCCACAGCCTAAACGGCACGCCATTGATTGTGTTTTCATTCTAACCTCAGTAATAAATTTCAATTTTTTTGTTGCTGCTTTGTACATAAATAGCGTATTTCGTTCTATTTGTAACCGCCTTGTGCAATGACTTGTTACATCTTCAAATACACTGTAAACATTTTATTGCGTATCATTAGTCCATCAGCACAATTTATGAAGGAATGCCCTGTGGCGACTAAAAAACAAATAATACTTCCGATCGCGGTCCTTGTTGGTGGCATTGGCCTCGCAGCAGGCTTTTCTGCAATGAAAAAGCCACCTGAAGAAAAGCCCCCCCAAGACATGCGTCCTTTGGTTGCAGCAAAACCAATTCACCTTGATGCAATTACCCTCGATGTAAAGTCGTACGGTATTGTACAACCAAAAGACCGCACCGAATTGATTGCTCAGGTGAGTGGCCAAGTTATTTCAGTTGCAGGACAATTTGTTGAAGGTGCCTTTGTAAAGCAAGGCGACATTTTAGCACGAATTGATCCAAATGATTACGAAGCTGATTTAATTGAAGCAGAAGCAGGCCTTGCTCAAGCAAGTTCAGCGCTTGAGATTGAACGCGCACAAGCGCATGTTGCTAAAGCCGAATGGGAACGCATTAAGGCAGACTCAAGTGATATCACCGCATCAGCACTGTATTTACGTAAACCGCAATTAGCTGAAAAAATGGCGCGATATCGCTCAGCACAAGCAAGTGTAAAACGTGCTAAACGTAATTTAGAACGCACATATATTAAAGCTCCCTACGATGCGATTATAAACGAGCGCAGCATTAGTTTAGGCTCGGTAGTTAATCCTGGTAATAGCTTTGGCTCTCTTAGTTCAACTGAGGTCGCCGAGGTGCGTTTACCTGTTGCCGATAAAGAGCTGCAATACCTTAATAATAGTGGCATAGGTGCAACAGTTGAATTTAATGCGCAATATGCAGGGAAAGAAACCACATGGCAGGCTAAAGTGGTACGAAGTGAAGGTGTGATTGATCAGAAAAGCCGTATGAGCTATTTGGTTGCTCAGCTTCAAACCCCGTATGAAGGGGTTCAGCCACTTCGTTTTGGCTCATACATTAACGCTACAATTGAAGGCCGCGCCGTTAATGGCGCTATTGTTGTTCCTCATCATCTGGTTAAAAATAATAAAATTGCAGTATTAAACGATGATTTAACTCTATCATTTAAAACACTCAATATTATTCGCGAACAAGATGGCATGGTCATCGCAAATCAAGGCTTAGCAGAGGGAGAGCAACTGATAACTTCTGCTCTAGAATACCCTACCGAAGGAATGGCAGTAAAAATTGAAGACACTGTGACCAAACCAGACGTTACTCAACTTGCATTAAAGGGAGAGTAAACGATGACCACAACTGATGAAAAAGGGTTAATTGCGTGGTTTGCGCGTAACCCCGTTGCAGCTAACCTAATCATGATTTTTGTCTTGATTGGTGGGTTATTAACCGCGCTGACAATTCGTAAGCAAGCATTCCCTCAATTTGAGAGTAACTGGGTAAGTATACAAGCTATTTATCCTGGTGCCGCACCACAAGAAGTGGAAGAAGGCATTACTATAAAAATTGAAGAAAACCTTGAAGGTACCGAAGGTATTAAACGTCTAATCACTTACTCTAATCGAGGCTATGCACAAGCCTGGGTTGAGATTGAAGAAAAATATGACGCCAAAGAAGCGCTAGATGAAATAAAAGCGCAAGTAGATTCAATTAATACGTTTCCTGCAGGTATGGAACGCCCTGTTGTTCAGCGTGAAAAATTTCAACAAGAAGTAATGATACTCGCGCTTTATGGTGATATGAGTTATTACCAGTTAAAAGAACTTGGCAATGATATTAAAGATGAATTGCAAAACCTTCCTCATGTAAACCTAGTTGATTTTTACAGTGGCTTAGACTACGAAATTGGTATTGAAATTAGCCCTGATAAACTTCGCGAATACGGACTCACGTTTAGAGATGTATCTAATGCGGTACAAAGCTTTTCTACTAATATGTCGGCGGGGCAAATTCGCTCTGATACTGGCTACATTTCGATGCGTGTCGAAAAGCAAGCCTATCGTGGCGGTGAATTTGAAAAGTTACCGCTAATTACATTACCAGACGGTGCTCAAATTAAATTAGGCGATGTAGCCACCATTAATGATGGCTTTGAAGAAGGCTTGCTATATTCTAAATACAATGGCAAAAATTCACTGTCGTTTGAAATTGATGCCTCAAAAGATCAAGACATTACCGTTGTTGCTAAAGTCCTTAAAAAGTACCTAGCAGACAAAGCCGATCAACTTCCTGCAGGCGTTAAGTTATCACCCATCGTTGATTTAACCTACTACCTTGAAGGTCGCCTCGACATGATGGTCGACAATATGGTGTGGGGCGGTATTTTAGTTATGCTGGTATTAGCGCTGTTTTTACCACTTAGGTTAGCGTTTTGGGTAATGATGGGCCTCCCAGTGTCTTTCTTAGGGGCATTCTTATTTATGCCTATCGGCTTTTTGGACATTACTATTAATATGGTGTCTTTGTTTGCCTTTATTATTGTTTTGGGGATTGTGGTTGATGATGCCATTGTTGTAGGTGAGTCGGCCAGTGCTGAAATTGAAAAACATGGGCACTCACTTAACAACGTTATTCGTGGTGTAAAACGTGTTGCCATGCCAGCGACCTTTGGTGTACTTACCACTATTGCTGCATTTTTACCTCAAGCAATGGCTTCAGGGCCGAGCGCTGCGTTTTCGAAAGCAATTGGTGTAGTGATTATTTTATGCTTAATTTTTTCACTGATTGAATCAAAACTAATTTTACCTGCACACATCGCAGCAATGAACCCGCGTAAGCCTAATCCTAAAAACCCATTACATAAATTACGTAATGCAGTTGATAGTGGCTTAAAGCATTTTGTTGAACATTATTACACTCCATTTATCGGTCGTTGTATCCATTATCGCTATACCGTGATTATTGGCTTTTTATGTATTTTAATTATCAGTGCAGGACTCTTTGCCGGTGGAATGGTTAAATTTGTACCAAACCCTAAAATTCCGCATGATTTTCCGCGTATATCGCTAGAAATGAACCTTGCCTCTTCTGAGCAAGCCACGCTTGAAACAGCGCGTAAAATAGAAAATGTATTACTGAGCGTCGACAAAGAACTAGAGCAGCAGTATGGCCAATCTATGATCCGTGACTTGTCTGTTAGTCTGCGTGGTCGTACTAATGCGAGTATTATGGCCATTTTAGTAGAGCCTCACTTACGCCCAATCGATACCTTTGAGCTAAGCACTATGTGGCGTGAAAAAATGCCACCGCTACCGGGGCTTAAAACACTCACTATTCAAGATAGTATTTTTGGTGGTGGTCGTGATGATGGCGACGTTAGCTTTAGACTCGAAGGAAAAAATGCCGACGAGTTAAAAGAAGTATCTAGCAAACTAAAAGCTAAGTTACAAAGTATGGAAGGCGTGGGTGATGTAAATGACTCACTGCAAAGTGCCACCGACGAAGTACAACTTGATTTAAAACCACTTGCTTACAGTATGGGCTTAACCCTTGCTGATGTGGCTTCTCAAGTTAGTTTTAGTTATTACGGCCTTGAAGCACAGCGTATTTTACGTGAAGGTGAAGAAATCAAAGTAATGATTCGCTACCCGCAAAGCGAGCGCAACTCTATTAGCAACATTCAAGATACGCGTATTATCACTCCTGCGGGCGCTGAAGTTTCTTTGAGTGAAATAGCTATAGTCAAGCTAGTTGACGGCGTAAGCAGTATCAGACGTGAAAACTCAAATCGTACTGTTAATGTATGGGCTGCGGTCAATAGCGACGAAGTAGAGCCATTTGCCATTGCACAAGAAATTCGTGATGTTTACTTACCTGCACTTCTTAAAAACTACCCTGGTGTAAAAAGTAATGTGGCTGGGCGTATTCAAGAAGAGATGGAAAGTGCGAATGAACAACTACGTGATTTTGCAATCTCATTAATGATTATTTTTGCGCTACTGGCCATCCCGCTTCGCTCATATTCTCAGCCACTGATTATTATGTCGGTGATCCCATTTGGTGTTGTGGGTGCTATGTTCGGTCATATGGCTTTAGGTATGACCATGAGCGGATTATCAATGTTCGGCATTATCGCTGTAGCCGGTATAGTGGTTAATGATTCACTTGTTATGGTGGATTTTGTAAACAAAGCCCGTGCAGAAGGTGTGGCAATAAAAGAAGCGGTAATGCAAGCCGGAGCGCGTCGCTTTAGAGCGATATTACTAACCTCTGTTACTACTTTTATTGGCGTAATGCCCATTATTATGGAAACCAGTTTACAAGCAAAAATTGTAATACCTATGGCCGTATCACTCGCCTTTGGTGTGCTGTTTGCCACAGTAATTACGCTTATTCTTATACCGTGTCAGTACGTTGCGCTTGAAGATTTGAAACGAGTGATACGTAAATTCCGAGGTAAAGAGTCGACTTCGGATACGAAACTGAGTAATACCATAATGGAAGATAAAACCACCCCTTCTCACTAATAAATTTGTTATCCCAACCAACAAGCCCGAGCTATTTACAACTCGGGCTTTTTATTGCAAAAAATAAAAAAATAAACAAGCTGAACACAAAAGTGCAACACGAAATAAGTTTACTTTTCATACTAACCACGCTAAAAATTGATTTTAAAACAAACAATAATAATTAAGGAAAATTATGAGTCACAAGACTAGAGTTTGGCTAACTCAATTATTAGCTATGAGTGTACTTTTTATATCTACAATAAGCTTAGCCGCTAATAAAGCCACAGAAATTGACTCTTTCATACAAGGCTTTCATGAGTTAAAACAATTTAATGGTAACGTGTTAGTTGCCAAACACGGCGAAGTTATTTTTGAAAAAAGCTATGGTTACGCAAACTTTGAATGGGATATTAAAAACACATCACAGACCAAGTTTCGAATAGGCTCTATTACAAAGCAATTTACAGCCCTACTCATTCTACAATTGGTTCAACAAAACAAAATACAGCTCGATGCCCCTTTAAGCACTTACCTACCCGGCTATCGTAAAGATATTGGCGATAAAATTACCATTCGCCAAATCCTTAACCATACTTCAGGCCTAAGTAATTATACTCATGCAAAAGCATTTAGAGATGATTACAGCCGCAACCCTTACAGCGTTGATGAGTTTATAACGCTGTTATGTAGTGATGATTTATTATTTGAGCCCGGTACACAATTTCGCTACAGCAATTCAGGCTACTTTATTTTAGGTGCCGTGATTGAAAAGGTCACTCAACAAACATACCAAGACGTACTGCAGCAGAACATTTTTACCCCGCTGAATATGCACAACAGCGGTTATGACTCTCATGAAAAGCTGCTCAAGCAACGTGCATCTGGTTATAACAATAACTTAGACGGTTACACTAAAGCCGATTATCTAGATATGTCTATTCCCTATGCCGCGGGGTCTCTCTATTCAACCGCCCGCGATCTCGTAAAATGGGACCAAGCACTTTATACAAATAAGCTAATAAATGAAGAGCTAAAAAAGCAAATGTATACCGTAACGCAGCAGCGTAATTACGCATTTGGCTGGGAAGTTAATCAATTAAGTGGTTATAAATATGGCAAACCACTAACACAAGTACAACATGGTGGAGGTATAGATGGATTTAATGCATTTATTAGTCGTATATTGGAAGATCAGCTACTTATCGTGATTTTAAATAACACTGGCGGAGCTCCGCTCACACCTATGACGAAAGGCTTAACCAATATTGTTTATGGTAAATCTTACGAGGTAGCAACCGAAAATGTTGATAGCATGTTGTTTCAGGCAATAAAAAGTGGTGGCATTAGTGAGTTAAATAAGAAATACGCAGAATTGGTCTCTAGTGGCGATACTCCTCGCGAGCGCTCAATTAATTATTTTGGCTATGAACTACTCGAAATGAAGATGATAAAAGAAGCCATTGCTGTATTTAAACTCAATGTGCAAACAAATCCAGACTCTGCGAATGCCCACGACAGTTTAGCGGAAGCATATTTAGCTGATGGTAACATTGCAAAGTCACTTGAGTTTTATCGACAAACTTTAGAGCTCGACCCTACGAGTGAAAATGCATCCCAGGCAATTAAAACACTCAGCAGCAAACTTTAAATCAACATGCACTTGGCTGGAAAAACATCATTCAAGTGCACTTTTTGCTAAAACACCTTTATCAACTAACTGTTGTAACAAACGAGTAGCTTTTTCTCTGCACACATCTCTTAGCAATCTCACTGCTGGCGTAATGGATTGGCGGCTTGGGCATATTAACCAAAGTTCACCACAGGTGTGTTGATAACCAGGCATCAGCGTGATCACGTGATCATTTAGCAAATCATCTGCAATATCTAACGCTGATTTAACCGCTAAACCTTTACCTGCAACACACCAACGCCTGACTAAATCGCCATCATTTGAGGCACGTCTGCCCTGCATTTTTACTTTGTATTTTTTTTGGCCATCGGTAAACTCCCACACATTATTTATAATATCTTGCAGCTGGTAAAATAATCCGTGATGCTGCGCTAAATCATCAGGGTGCTGTGGGCTGCCAAATTGTTGTACATAGTCTTTTGTAGCGCACAGTAAACGAGGCACATTACAAATTTTAAACCCATACACATTAGCGTCACTCGGTGAGCCATAACGTAGTGCTATATCAACCGAGTCACGAAAAAAATCGATATTGCTATCGCTAATGTGCGTACGCAAGCTCACACTTGGGTACTTATCCATGATTTCATCAATCCAAGGGATCACTAAGTTGCGACCTAAGTCAGACGATAACGCGACTCTCAGTTCACCTTCGATTTCATCATGCTCCCCTTTTAAGTTTTGCCGAGCGTTTTCAAGCACAGCTAAAGCTTGCTCGCATTGTGGTATATATCGCTCTCCAGCAACTGAAAGCCTTAGATGGCGTGTTGTACGTACAAATAGGTCAACGCCTAAGGCGGCTTCAACACGTTTGATAGCAGCACTTGCCGTTGCTGTACGCATATCAAGTTTGGCAGCAGCTAAAGTAATACTTTTAAATTCAGCGACTTTTAATATCAGCTTTAAATCATCAATCTGCATATTATCTAAATTTATTTGATAATGATTCAATAATTATGCTGTTTATTTTAAATAAAGCAAATTGTATTATGCTGTTCATACACTCAATGAACACTATTTATCAGCCCTTTTTTATTATGGAGAGACTATGACTCACCCTATTATTCGCGATCTTGAAAGCCGCCACACCGCTAAACGTTATGATGCTACAAAGCGCATTTCTCAAGACGATTTAGTGGTATTGTATAGTGCTATGCGTCTTTCTCCTTCGTCAATTAATTCACAGCCTTGGAAATTTATTGTGATTGAATCTGATGCCGCAAAAGAGCGTATGCACAGTACCTTTGCTAATAAGTTTCAATTTAATCAGCCACACATTAAAGCGGCATCACACATTATTTTATTCGCTCATAATCCGCAATATACCCGTGAAAACTATGGCCAAGTAATTGATGCTGATGTAAAAAATGGCCGAACTCAAACAGAAAACCGCGAGCAAGCTTTTGGCGCCTTTGCGTTTGTGGATTTAAATACCGATGAGCAGGGTAATAATGCCGCCTGGACTAAAGCACAAACCTACATTGCTTTAGGCAATACTATGCATGCAGCAGCACGCTTAGGAATTGATACCACCCCGATGGAAGGCGTTGATGCACAACTGATTGGTGAGGAGTTCGCAAGCGAATTAGACGGCTACATCTGTGATGTCGCACTTGCGCTGGGCTACCATGACGCTGAAGAAGACTACAATGCTAAGCTGCCAAAATCACGTTTAAGCAAAGAACAAATTATTCAGGTTTTATAAGTCATAACTGCTCACTTTAAATAGTAAGTGAGCAGTTTATTATTACTAGGCTAGTTTTGTGACCACAGATGCACTGAGCACTTTGCCTTGTTCAACATCTGCGGTAACAGTGCATAATGCACCATTAACTAAGTTTAAATTAGGAGGAATGTGGCCAATATCGGCATCTATGATCACCGGAAATAAACACCCACCAAAAGCGGCATTTAAGCCTTGGCGATAATCAAACCCTGGATCTTGCCCTTGTAAGGTCACATGACGACCAATAATCACCCCGTTTATATCATCAAACATGCCCGCTAATTTAAGTGACAATAAAAACCTTGCAACGGTCGCTGGCGTGAGCTCTGCGCTTTCTAAATAAAGCACAATACCTTGCGAGGCATTATGCTTTTTAAACTCATGCAGTGCTAAAAAAGGCGAATCAAGCAACAGCCCAACCGTATCAAGACACCCACCAAACAACCGCCCTGACATTTCAATACTGCGCTTATCGGTGTAATTTAAACATTGCCATTGTGTGGGAACGCTGTGATCAAATAATGCATTCGGGTTTTGTGCGTAATCAGGCTTGCTATGTTGATGGTTAGTCGAGGGGGCTTGCTCAAACTCACTGCTAGCCTCATAGCTTAGGCTTTCAAAAATTTGTAAACAATACGGGTCTTTTTCATCAGGGTGTAATTGAATTAAATTAGCACTATGCAGTGTTGCCCAATTACATTTTGCTGTCAGTGCACAAGCAATCGTACTGACATCTGAATAGCCCACTAACCATTTAGGTTTAGCGTTTTTAATTGCGCTAAAATCAAGTAACGGCAATATTTCCATTGCCAGCTCTCCGCCCATTGGCGGCATGATCGCATCTATTTCATCATCTAATAAAAAGTCCATTAATTGCTTGGCATGCTGCTTAGCTGTAAGTTGAGTTCGCGGCTCGTTTTGACGTAAAAACTCCCCCTCAACAATCTGATAACCTCGATGTTTTAAGCCATTAATGACAATATCTAACCGTGGATGGTATTTTGATTTGATCCCCGCTGATAAAGAACACACGGCGATTTTAGATCCCACTGTTAAAGGTGCCGGATACAGTATATTTGCCATATTATTTCCTTATTGAAGAATAGGTTACTACCATAACAACATAGCCTACATTTACAAACAATGAATAATATTCAACCGATTCTAAACCAAATATAAAAATCAAGCATAAAAAAACCAGTGCTTATTACTAAGCACTGGTTTTTATAAAACGTTAAAGTGAGTTAACTAATTAAATATACTCAACCTCAATGATTTCGTACTCTACATCACCTTTTGGCGTTTTGATAATCACAGCGTCATCCGCTTGTTTACCAATTAAGCCGCGAGCAATTGGTGAATTAACAGAAATTAAATTACTTTTAATATCTGCTTCATCATCGCCAACAATCTGATATTTAACTTCAGCGTCGGTTTCAACATTAACGATGGTTACTGTAGTACCAAAAATCACTTTACCTGTATTAGGCATCTTTGTTACGTCAATCATCTGCATGTTTGAAAGTTTTGCTTCAATTTCTTGAATACGGCCTTCACAAAAACCCTGTTGCTCACGCGCAGCGTGATACTCAGCATTTTCTTTTAAGTCACCGTGTTCACGTGCATCAGCAATATCAGATACAATTTTTGGACGGGTAACAGTTTTTAATTCGTTAAGCTCATCGCGCAATAATTTTGCGCCACGAACTGTCATTGGAATTGATTGCATACTTTTCTCACTTAATCCCAAGGCCATGGTTATGGCCTTGGCACATTTCCTTAGTTCAATCGCAGGTGTAGTTCTTGAACAGACGTCACTTTACTGCGGTCATCTGCTTGGTTAGCAGTACAGTTAGCAAATGCCGCATTCAATGTCGTAGTATAATTGGTTTTGTGCTGCAATGCACCACGACGTAACACCTTCGAATCTTCAATCGCTTGGCGACCTTCGGTGGTATTAACGATATAGCTATACTCGCCATTTTTGATTCTATCAAGAATGTGCGGACGACCTTCGTATACTTTATTTACACGGCGAACCGTAATTCCAGCATCTTCAAGTGCAGCAGCTGTCCCACCTGTTGCGTCTAGCTCAAAACCAAGGTCTGTCATAGTTTTTGCTAGTTCTACAATACGTGGCTTATCGCTATTACGTACAGATAGTAACGCGCGACCACCACGTGGTAAAGTGTTGCTTGCACCTAATTGTGCTTTTGCAAACGCTTCGGCGAAAGTATCACCAACACCCATTACTTCACCCGTTGAGCGCATTTCAGGTCCACGGATAGGATCCACACCTTGGAACTTAGCAAATGGCAATACCACTTCTTTTACGCTGTAGTAAGGTGGAATCACTTCTTTAGTAATGCCTTGGCTTGCTAAAGATTGACCCGCCATACAACGCGCCGCTACTTTTGCAAGTGCTACACCCGTTGCTTTAGATACAAATGGAACTGTACGTGCTGCACGTGGGTTTACTTCGATTAGATACACTTTGCCATCTTTAACCGCAAACTGCGTATTCATCAAACCAACTACGCCAAGTTCAAGTGCCATATCAGTTACTTGCTTACGCATCACATCTTGCACTTCTTGCGTTAGCGAGTGAGCTGGTAATGAACATGCTGAGTCACCAGAGTGAACGCCTGCTTGTTCAATATGCTCCATGATGCCGCCAATAATCACTTGCTCGCCGTCGCAAATTGCGTCAACGTCAACTTCTATCGCGTTATCTAAGAAACGGTCTAGTAATACTGGTGCTTCATTTGATGCAGATACGGCTTCGGTCATGTAACGACGTAAGTCTTGCTCATCGTATACAATTTCCATCGCACGACCACCTAATACGTACGAAGGACGTACTACCAGTGGGAAACCAATTTCAACTGATTTAAGTAGTGCTTCTTCAGTAGAGGTAACCGTCGCATTTTCTGGCTGCAGTAAGTCTAAACGCTCAACAAGTTGTTGGAAACGCTCACGGTCTTCTGCACGGTCAATTGCATCAGGTGAAGTACCAATTACAGGCACGCCGTTAGCTTCAAGCTCGCGCGCTAGTTTAAGTGGTGTTTGACCACCGTACTGCACGATAACGCCTTTTGGCTTTTCAACACGTACAATTTCAAGCACGTCTTCTAGGGTAATTGGTTCGAAGTATAAACGGTCTGACGTATCGTAATCGGTAGATACCGTTTCAGGGTTACAGTTAACCATAATAGTTTCGTAACCGTCTTCACGAAGCGCAAGCGCAGCATGAACACAACAGTAGTCAAATTCAATACCTTGGCCGATACGGTTAGGACCGCCACCAATCACCATGATTTTATCACGGTCAGATGCATTCGCTTCACATTCTTCATCGTAAGATGAGTACATGTAAGCTGTATCTGAGCTAAATTCGGCAGCGCACGTATCAACGCGTTTGTACACAGGTACAATATTGAGTTGATGACGCTTTTTACGGATTTCAGCTTCTGACACACCGGCAATTTCTGCAATACGCGGATCTGCAAAGCCTTTGCGTTTAAGTTTACGCAAGAAGTCTGCATTTAAGCCGGCCATACCGACTTCTGAAATTTTAGCTTCATCTTTTAGGATGTCTTCAATTTGTACTAAGTACCAAGGGTCAATCTTAGTCAGTTCGAACACATCTTCAACGCTCATTCCATGGCGCATCGCATCGGCAATGTACCAAATACGCTCTGCACCAGGCTCACGTAATTCACGAATGATTTTTTCTTTTGCTTTCGGGTCGTCAAGCGCCACAATTGGGTTAAAGCCCGTTGCGCCTACTTCTAAACCACGTAATGCTTTTTGCAATGACTCTTGTTGGTTACGACCAATCGCCATTACTTCGCCCACTGATTTCATTTGCGTTGTTAAACGGTCGTTTGCACCGGCAAATTTTTCAAAGTTAAAGCGAGGAATTTTTGTTACAACGTAATCGATTGAAGGCTCAAACGATGCTGGTGTTTTACCGCCAGTAATATCATTCTGTAACTCGTCTAACGTGTAACCTACAGCAAGCTTAGCTGCGATTTTAGCAATCGGGAAGCCTGTTGCTTTAGATGCAAGCGCTGATGAACGTGATACACGCGGGTTCATCTCGATGATAACCATACGGCCATCAACTGGATTTACACCAAATTGTACGTTTGAACCGCCGGTTTCAACACCAATTTCACGCAATACGGCCATAGAGGCATTACGCATAATTTGGTATTCTTTGTCGGTTAATGTTTGTGCTGGTGCAACCGTGATTGAGTCACCTGTGTGCACACCCATTGGGTCAAAGTTTTCAATAGAACAAACGATGATGCAGTTGTCTTTTTTGTCACGAACAACTTCCATTTCGTATTCTTTCCAACCAATTAACGATTCATCAATTAATAACTCGCTGGTTGGAGAAAGGTCTAAACCGCGCTCACAAATTTCTTCAAACTCTTCCATGTTGTAAGCCACACCGCCACCGGTGCCGCCCATTGTGAAAGAAGGGCGAATAATACACGGTAAGCCGATTCGGCTCATAGTATCGCGAGCTTCATCCATTGAATGGGCAATTTCAGCACGTGGACATTCAAGGCCGATGTTACGCATAGCAACATCAAAACGCTCACGGTTTTCTGCTTTATCGATTGCATCGGCTGTTGCGCCAATAAGCTCAACACCATGCTTTGCCAATACACCGTGCTTATCTAAATCAAGCGCACAGTTTAATGCCGTTTGACCACCCATTGTAGGCAGTACAGCATCTGGCTTTTCTTTTTCAATAATTTTTTCTACCACTTCCCAGTGAATTGGTTCGATGTATGTTGCATCGGCCATTTCTGGATCAGTCATGATAGTGGCTGGGTTTGAGTTAACTAATATAACTCTATAGCCTTCTTCTCTTAGTGCTTTACACGCTTGAGCACCAGAGTAGTCAAATTCACAAGCTTGACCAATTACAATTGGGCCTGCGCCTAAGATAAGAATGCTTTTTATATCGGTACGTTTTGGCATTATTACTCCGGTTAAATTAGTGGTTACGCGCTTGCATCAAGTCGATGAAGTGGTCAAATAATGGGGCTGCATCGTGCGGACCAGGACTTGCTTCAGGATGACCTTGGAAGCTAAACGCTGGTTTATCTGTACGGTGAATACCTTGTAATGTACCGTCAAATAACGATTTGTGCGTAGCACGTAAGTTATCTGGTAATGTGGCTTCATCTGCAGCAAAACCGTGGTTTTGTGCAGTGATCATTACAACATCGCGGTCAAGATCTTTAACTGGGTGGTTACCACCATGGTGGCCAAACTTCATTTTTACTGTTTTAGCACCTGAGGCAAGTGCTAGTAGTTGATGCCCTAAACAAATACCAAAAATTGGCGTGTCGGTTTCTAAAAAGGTTTTAATTGCATCAATGGCATAAGTACATGGCTCAGGATCGCCAGGGCCGTTTGATAAGAAAATACCATCTGGGTTTAAGGCTAGTACGTCAGCGGCAGAGGTTTGTGCTGGGACAACGGTCAGTTTACAACCACGATCAACAAGCATACGTAAAATGTTACGTTTAACACCGAAGTCGTAGGCAACAACATGAAACTTTTCATCATCAGCGTGTAAGGTTTTAAACCCCTCGCCTAATGTCCAGCTTGATTCGCGCCACTCAAAATTTTCCTTGGTTGAGACAACTTTTGCTAAATCCATACCTTTTAAGCCTGGGAAGGCTTGCGCGGCTTCGAGCGCTTTTTTCTCGTCTAGTTCGTCACCAGCAACAATACAGCCATTTTGTGCGCCTTTGTCACGCAAAATACGGGTTAGTTTTCTGGTGTCGATGTCCGCAATACCTAAAATATTGCGTTCTTTTAAGTAATCATCTAACGATTGCTCGTTACGAAAATTACTTGCTAGCAGTGGCAAATCACGGATCACTAGGCCTTTAGCCCAAATGTGACTCGCTTCTTCGTCTTCGCTGTTGGTACCCGTATTACCGATATGTGGGTACGTCAAAGTTACGATTTGTTCCGCGTACGATGGATCAGTCAAAATTTCTTGATAACCAGTCATAGACGTATTGAATACTACTTCACCGACTGACATGCCGTCAGCGCCGATTGCAGTACCGCGAAACACTGTGCCGTCTTCTAGGACTAACAGAGCGGATTTAGTCAAGTTAAACCTCCTAACAGTAAAAAACGGGAGTAAACAAATTGCTTAACACCCCGCCAATACCCAAATAATTGGTCAAAACCTGATTTCTGTGAGCTTAAATTGTTTTACGCAGTCTTAAATGATGCCGATGCAAACCACTAAACCTTCATTCATTTTTCTTGCCTAAAACTCTTTTTATTCCCACACAAACCCCGGTTTTGCTAACCATATGAGTATAATTGGAAACACGCATTTAGTAATTTTTGGCAAATTGGCTGCATTCTACATGAAGTTGGCTTTTAGGTCTAACGCTAATTAGTAAATTGCAATAAATAAGTGGTTATAACAAAAAACCACCTCAAAGCGTTAAAAAAGGAACTTAACTACTTTAAATCTAGCACATCTTGCATATCATAAAGTCCTGCTGGTTTATTTTTCAACCACTGCGCAGCTCTTATAGCACCTAGGGCGAAGGTCATTCGAGAACTTGCTTTATGGGTTAATTCAAGTCTTTCGCCCATTGTAGCGAAGTAGGCCGTGTGTTCACCTACTATATCGCCGCCTCTTAGCACCGAATAGCCAATTTCATCTTGTGATTTGGCCTGCTCTATGTTGTTACGATCATAAACAGCAACCTCATCATGATCCCACCCCTTAGCCTGTGCAATCGACTCGCCAATAGCTAATGCTGTACCCGATGGCGCATCGATTTTATGGCGATGATGCGCTTCAAAAATTTCAATATCTAAATCATCGCCTAATTTTGTCGCTGCTGTTTGCACTAAGTTAAGCAGTAAATTTACGCCCACGCTATAATTACGCGCAAATACGATCGGGATATGTTTAGCGGCATCTGTTAATAGAGCCATATCATCATGAGTTAAGCCAGTGGTGCCAATTACCATAGGTGTTTTTTGCGCAACAGCTGTTTTTAAGTGATTTCTCATGCCTTGTGGAAGGGTAAAGTCTATAAGCACATCTACATTTTCAACCTGCTGTTCACTGCTAAAGTGAATGTCTTTAGCTGCTGCACTATTAAGTTGATTAACCGATAGACCGACTAACTCAGACTCACTGCGTACATAGGCCGCCGCTAATTGAGAATTTTTATTGATTGTTGCTGCTTCTAAAAGTGCCAGGCCCATACGGCCATTCGCACCAAACACACCTACTCGATTCATCTTTTTACAACCTATGTATTTTTTAGTTATCTAGATTTTATCTAAAACTCATGTAATAGTCAGGAAAGCTTATAAAAAAGCTTCGATTATTTTAATAATAATAATAACAGATAGTCTTTGCATTTAGCCATCTATACACTTAAACTTCCTTTTTTGCGCCGATTTGGTCTTTGGCTTGCGGGCGCTGTTGAGTTACTTATCTGGTTAGATAGTAAAACAAACAACTAAATTCAGCTAAAAGAGGGATGCTTTGGCTGTTTAATATATCAATCGATTTCGATTGCTATGAATAATTAACGAGGATTATGATGCAGCCATCATTTGATAAAAATAAAGCAAGATTTTCTTTGCTCCCCCTACTCACCTTTGTTGCTATTTTTTTAAGCTCAGGCTTATATTTGCAATCTCAAGGGGTTGATTATGCATTTTATCAACTCCCAGCACCGGTCGCTATTTTACCTGCGATTGTTTTAGCCTTTATTTTAAATAAAGCCAGTATTAATCAAAGTGTAGAAACCTTTATTAAAGGCGTGGGTAATAACAATATTATTACCATGTGTCTTATCTATTTATTAGCAGGTGCTTTTTCTGCGGTTGCAGGGGCAACCGGTGGCGTTGACGCGGTTGTTAATGCTGGTCTCTCACTTATTCCCCCTTCATTACTTCTGCCTGGTTTGTTTTTAATTGCCGCGGTTATCTCTACTGCGATGGGCACGTCAATGGGAACTATCGGTGCTATTGGCCCAATTGCTTATGCAGTATCAATGAAAACAGGGATTGATCCCGCATTAATGGCCGGTACCATTGTATCTGGCGCTATGTTTGGTGATAACCTATCAATAATTTCAGACACTACGATTGCAGCTACCCGCACGCAAGGCTGTGAAATGAAAGATAAGTTTAAAGAAAATCTTAAAATTGCGATTCCAGCCGCTATCCTTACTATTGCACTGTTGTTATTTTTGACGCCAGCTGCGCAAGTTGTTGAAACTAAAGACTACGATATTTTATTGGTGCTTCCTTATGCCTTTATTTTAGTACTGGCAGTAATGGGCTTTAATGTATTTGTAGTACTGTTAAGCGGTATTGTTTTCGCCGCATTGATGGGCTTTACCGGAAGCTATGAAGGCGCCAGCTTTGTAAAAGATATTTACCAAGGTTTTAGCGACATGCAGGAAATATTTTTACTGTCTATGTTTATTGGTGGCCTCTCTGAGTTTATTCGTATTAATGGCGGCCTTGACTACATCGCGCAAAAAATTCAAGCAATCACTAAGGTCATTGCAAAATGGCATCGCAAGGTAGCGGATCAGTTAGGGATAGCTGCATTAGTGCTAACCAGCAATATGTGTATTGCTAACAACACAGTGTCTATTATTGTGACTGGCCCTATTGCTAAAAAGCTGGCTGACGATGGCGAAATTAGTGGTAAACGTTCTGCCAGTTTATTAGATATTTTTGCCTGTGTTACCCAAGGGTCTTTACCTTACGGCGCACAAGCACTTCTGCTTGGTGCTACATTTAAAATTAGCCCGTGGGAAGTATCAACCTCATCTTACTACTGCTTTATTTTAGCTTTTACCGCTATTGCGGTTATTTGTTTACGTCGTAATAAAGCTTAAATCTTCTTTAAACAGTGTATTAGCCACATGCTAGTACACTGTTTATGACAATAAATAATTAACAAATTAACCGTCTTTGCTATAATGTGGTATTCAGCGTGTCACATAAAATATGGTTATGAAAATTAAAAACTTACTTCCTCTCGTTGCACTTAGTGCGTGTGCCTTAAGTTCAACAGCTACTGCTGCTAATTGGAGCAGTACTGCGCTTCATATTAACAACGGTAATCATAAAAACCCGTTCACTGAACAAAAATCAAGCACCACGGTTTATTCATTGCAACATGCTTCAGGCCATGACTATGGGGATAACTTTTTCTTTATTGATTACAGCACTGATGGCAATGACGATAACTACCAAGATCAAGACTTTTACTTTGAAGGTTATTCTACGCTTAGCTTATCGGCCGTTATGGACGAAAAAGTAGCGTCAGGTGCGCTCGTTGATGTTGGCCTAACCATGGGTATTAATGCCGCAGGCGATGCTAAAGTTGTTAAATACTTACCGGGTGTAAAATTAAGCTGGGATGTACCTGGTTTTAATTTCTTCTCAACCCTTGTGACTGCCTACATTGATGATAGTGAAGGTGTTGCGAAAGGCGGTGCGCCAATTGAAACCAACAGCTGGATGTTTGACGTTGCTTTTGAATATCCATTTATGATTGGCTCACAAAAATTTAGTGTTAAGGGTCATGCGGAATATATTGCTGAGCGTGAAGATGAGTTTGGTAATGACGTACGCGCTTGGTTTTTAGCTCAACCTATTATTGTATGGGATATGGGGCATGCGCTAGAAATGAAAGAAAACACCTTACTGTTAGGTATGGAGTGGCAGTACTGGCATAACAAACTTGGTACAGATGTTACAGAGTCAGTTCCACAAGTACACATAGAGTGGACTTTTTAATAACAAAGTAAATTAAAAAGTGCGAACCATTTCGCACTTTTTTAAGTTCAAAAATATATGTTTTATCTAATTGTTAACCTATCGGCAATTAACTGAGAAGTAGTCGTCCCCGCTCTTTACTTCTAACTCAGGAAAATGTGTTATCAGACGGTTATAGCCTTCTTTAGATCGGATTTTGAGAGCAAATGAAGCTCGAAGATGTTGCGATTCAATGTGAGCTCCATTGCGAGTAAAAAAGTTTATAAATGCTTTATTTTTCTTATTTTCATAGGTCATTGGATCACCGGAATGAATAGAAAGTTCTGAATAATTTTGGATAAAGAAATAAAGAGGATCCAATTCATTTTTATTATCATAAGCAACGCCACCCAGCCTAGTGTTTAATATAGCGAAGGGTTCAAAAACGCCTTCAGCTGCAAAACTATTCAATAAAATCTGCGCATCCTTTAACTGCTCGAAATTTAATGAATTAAGCCACAAAGTTAATCCTTTTAATCCTGCGAATCCTCCTAACAATTCCGAATGACTACTTAACGGTTTCAAACCAACATTACTTAATCTAGCTATAATTTCTTGCTCATTTAAGCTAGTTGCTTGGAGGTAATCTCGAGCAATAATAACTGCTAATATAGATTTTGTTTCAGGTAACAAAGCAGGTAAATCTAAGGTTTCTAAATCGAGTTCTTGCAATGAGGTGTTTTGATTACCAATTGCTTGATTAATTATCTTACTCGCTGCAGTAAATTGACTTTTTATTAACGGTAGGTTTTGTAAAGCTTGTTTATTTTTGCAGTGCTTAAACTCAGGTGAAGATTTGATCTTTGCAATAAAAGGCTGATCTTTAAATGTTTCAATTTCATTGGGTGTTAATTCACGGCTTGTAAGCCAATCCGTCGTTGATTGACACTTTTTGAGGTCCAGTTGTTGTTCGTCAGTTAATACGGATTCTTTTATATTCAGTTGCAATATAGGGTTCGGTTTCTCTATATCATCGATTAAAACGATTTTAATAACGATCCCTTCGTTATTTAATTTCTCAACCCCCTTATTGACCTTTTCGTTACTAAACCAAGGGTGTGTGATTTTTTGATAAAAAACCTGCTTCTCTAATAACCCTAAAAGAGTTAAGAACAATTTATGCTCTGTTGGATTAGTAATTTCATAATCTTCACCACCTATAATAGTGAGAAAATTCAATGCTAATTTATTATCGAAGCTTACATCTGATAACTTTAAATCAGGGTAACGCTGCAAAAGCATAATAGCGGATTGTAGCTGCTGTTTAGTCAACAACAGATTTAAAATTGAATTTAAAGGAGAAAGTTGATTATTGTTAAGTACATCATATGGAATTTCTGAAAAAGTCCGTTCAATTTCGTTAAAAATTTCAACGGCAGAGGTATTTGTTGAGCTGACCTTTTTGTAAATCGTATCTGTGGGCAAGTTTTTCCAAAGTATATCCAAAAGGTCAGTGTAATCAACAACAGTTGTTATATTTAAGTCCGGTGCGTTAACGTAATCGTATTGAGCGATTAATCTTTCACTATTCGGTATTGATTGTAAAATCGGAAGCAACTTTTCAACTGACTTTGCTAATGCCGCTTTATCGTACCAAGTTTTAGCCACTGACCAGTAACTCGAAAACCATATTGCCTCGGCGACCTGCTTTGCTGTATACCCGTTTTTAAATGCTTGTGAAGCTTTTAGCTCAATATCACGTTCATTATTATCTCGTAACTGATACTGCTTATAATTTAGCTCTTTGCATTGCTCCTCATTCGGGGTATCAGTAGGAAATGGCTGTTTAACATAAATATTTTTGGCGTTTGTGTTATTCCCGAAATTAACTTTTGGCTTTTTAATATCAACATTGGCTTCTGTTGGTGTAAGCAGGGTTGAATTATGACGCTTACTGGATAATATACTGAAAACTGTAACTAAGCTGATCAAAACAACGCTAATGATTACAACTATTTTTTTCATCCTTGAATTTTCCTATTTAGCCTATTACAAACTACATGTTCTCATTTTCAAGTTAGTTTGATTAAGCTCGCAAACTAATGTTAAACGAGCTTATAAGGTTTTGTTAAAACTTACACTGCGGATTTTTACCTTGTGCTTTAGCTGCTTTTTGCTCACTAAGCGCTTTACCCATTTGCGATTGTAAATTTGCAATACGGCTCGTTGGTGCTGGGTGAGTTGATAAAAACTCTGGCGTTGCCCCACTGCCCGCTTGACTCATATTTTGCCAAAGCGTAACAGACTCTTTAGGGTTGAAACCTGCTTGCGCCATTAAATCTAAACCAATAACGTCAGCTTCTGTCTCATGTGAACGACTAAACGGTAAAACCACACCATATTGAGCGCCAAGACCAAGCCCTTGCATAATTTCATTGCGATATTGCACGTTACCCATTTCAAGCGCCGCACTGCCGACTTTCATTCCGGTTTGTAAAATAGAGCTTTGTGAAACACGTTCATTTGAGTGCTCTGCAATCACATGACCGACTTCATGACCTAAAACAGTTGCAAGCTGATCTTGATTTGTAGCAATTTTTAATAATCCAGTGTGCACGCCAATATAACCACCTGGCAATGCAAAAGCGTTTGCAGATTCATCTTCAAAGACCACCACTTCCCAATTTTGAGATGCATAATCTGTAGGAAGCACGGCTACTACTTTGTCAGCAATACAATTGACGTAACTGTTAACTTTTGGGTCTTTATTTACCGGCTGCGTTTTTTTCATTTGGGCAAAACTCGCAGTGCCCATTTGACTCATTTGTTGATCTGAGTAAAGCGCAATCTGTGTGCGTCCAGTTGGTGATGTTTTACAACCTACTAATACTGCACTGGCAAGTACTGCCAAAACCAATTTCTTCATTATAATGCCCTAAAAAAGTTTGTTACTGAGTATAGAATACCAAACGCAGTGTTAGTTTAAAATCTTTGCTTTTTGCGATTAAACAATTAAGTTAGCAGGCAAACTAAGTTTATCCAACGCCATTGCCCTGCTATACTGCCCAACCTATATTCGTTGTTTTGAGTTTTTAAATGAGCGCTTCGGCTTCTTCTTTTAATACCCGTATTTTATTGCCTTTATTAGCCAGTATTGTAGCAATCACGCCTTTAGCCATCGATATGTACTTACCGGCTATGCTGGTAATTGCCAACGATCTCAATACTAGCATGCCAAATGTTCAAATCTCGTTGAGTATCTATTTAGCAGGTTATGCATTGGGCATGTTATTTTTTGGCCCCATAGCCGATCAAATTGGCAGGCGTAAACTGGCACGAATAGGGCTCAGTTTATTTGGCTTGAGTTCACTCGCTTTAGCATTTACCACTGAAGTGCATACTTTTTGGCTGTTAAGAGCAGTACAGGCATTTACAGGGGCGGCAGCTACGGTTGTCGTTCCAGGGATTATTAGACACATATATCAAAAAAATACTGCTAAGGGTATGTCGTACGTGTCTATGATTATGATGATAGCGCCTTTACTTGCCCCCTCTATCGGCTCAGTTATTTTAGGCTTTTCGCTTTGGTCGACTATTTTTATTGTTTTAGCGGCTTATAGCTTTGTAATTTTACTTTTTGTGCAGCGTTATTTAATCGATATCCCGATATTTAAAAATGATCGAAAAGGGTTATCGCTATTCTTTTCGAGTTACAAAGTGGTATTAAGCAACCCGCACGCCCGCGCTGATATTTTAAGCTCGATGTTTGTGTCGTTTGGCTTTTTTTGCTTTTTAACCTCGGTTCCATATATTTACCTCGACTTATTTAAAGTATCGGAACAATTGTTTGGTCTGCTATTCGCTTTTAATGTAATGGCGCTGATGTTTGGTAACCTTTTAAATACTCGCGTAGTGCCACGTATTGGCTCACGAAAAATGCTTTATTACGGGCTAATGTGTGGTTTTATCTCTGGCACAGCATTACTCAGCTTTAGTGTGTTGCATTTATCGCTTTACTTTATTGTTGCGGCTATTGCCCCGTTAATGATGAGCTTAGGCATAATAGCAAGTAATGCAGATTCATTAATTTTGATGAAGTTTGAACAAAATACCGGAACTGCTACGGCGGTTATCGGCACCTTGCGTTTTGGTAGTGGCGCATTAGTAGGCCCTATATTAGCGGTAATGCATGCACAAAGTGCGGTTCCATTTTCTAGTTTAATGTTTAGTGCGGTGGTACTGACAATACTGGTGCAGTTAATACATTATTTTAAAGACAAAAAAAATGCCTCATAATGAGGCATTTTTAAATTGTATACTTAATTAAGCGTCAGCGGCTTTAGATACCATAACCATTGCAGGGCGTAATAAACGACCGTTTAATGTGTAGCCTTTTTGCATTACTGCTAAAACAGTATTTGGTGTTACATCGTTGCTTGGTTGGATTGACATTGCTTGATGAAAGTCTGGGTTAAACTGCTCACCTTGAGGGTTTACAATTTCAACACCAAATTTAGCTACCGCGTCGTTAAAGCTTTTCACTGTCATATCAATGCCTTCAAGTAAAGGCTTAAGCGTTTCATTTTCTTTATCAGAAAACTCAATAGCACGCTCTAAGTTATCTATAACAGGGAGTAATTCATTAGCAAACTTTTCTAGTGCAAATTTGTGTGCTTTTTCTACATCTTGTGCAGCGCGACGACGCATATTGTCCACATCTGCAGCAGCGCGAACTACGCTATCTTTTTGATCTGCAATAGTTTGCTTTGCAGTTTCAAGCTCGGCATATAACATAGCAATTTCTGCTTCAGGGCTTTGCTCTTGCTCAGCATGTTGTTCTGCTGCTTCAACTGCCGCCTCAACGTCAGCTTCCATTTGCGTCACTTCTTCGTTCAGTTCTACTTCTTGCTCTGGGTTTTGTGTCTGCTCAGACATAAAATATACGCTCCAATTCTTTACAACTGCGGTAATTATGGGGATTGAATAAAAAGATTCAAGAGCTCAATGGCTCTAATAATTTAAATTCTTGGATTATTTTCTCTAATTGCGCTGATTTTGGACAAATAACACAAAAGCGACTCTGATATTCTTGATTTTGAAAATACGGCACACTAATCACAATGAGTTCATCGCAGCTACTGAACGGTAAGTTTTCAGTATTGAGAATAGAGACCCCATTTTTAAAAGCGAGTTTATCTTCAACAAAATTTAAAAATGATACACCAATATTAAGGCTTTGCTCACAATCTATTTTTTTATAAAGGTAGTTTTCGCCAACAACGATACTGTTATCTGAGCCTAATTTTTGGCTTAGCTCACGGGTCCATTGAGTTAAAGAGTCATGACAATTACGCGGAGCCGTATTGGCCATTGCCTGCATTCGGTAGAGGCCTTCAATTAAAGATTGTTGACTAAAAACCGTATTGAGCCAAGTAGCAAATTCATAGCGTTGGCTATCGCTAGGGTCATTAGGCTTATTAATACAAATATTGTGGCTCTGCCCTGCTCTATCTAAGAGTAAAATAAGCCAGTTGTTTGCATCAAAGTCGAGCACTTCTACCCTAAATACCTGCTGTGTTCTAACCTGCGGTAGCCCCACACAACAGCATACTTGGTAACGTTGACTCAAGCCATGCGCTAGCTCAACCAATTGTGCCTGCTCAGGTTGCCAATAATTAGCAATATCATTGAGCGTAAAAAACTCATCAAACCAATAGTCAAACCCATCATTGGTTGGCACTCGGCCAGCCGATGTATGTGGTGAATACAACAAGCCTATTTTTTCGAGGCGCGCCATCGCGTTACGCACAGTGGCAGAGCATACCGCCATACCTTTTTGCTTTGCAATTTTTGTTGACGGCACAGGTAAGCCATCGCCATTACAGTACATACTCATAACAGCGGCAAATATTTGCTGATCTCGTGGGTTTAGTTTCATGTTATCTACATCTTTATGCATAGCTGTTATATCGGGGCTAAGTATTATTATTTCAAGTATAAAAATACAATAAATCTAAATTTTACAGTGAATTAATTAAATCCGCTGTTTATTACTAAGATCTGTGTTTTCAAACACTTCTGTTTTAGGTTACTCTACAAATATTAGAACTCTCAGTGTATTTATTATGGACTCTCCCTTTAACACTATCGGCTTGATTGGTAAGCCAAATCACCCTAATGCTGCCGCTACTTTACAACGATTACATACGTTTTTATTAGCTTTAGGCTTTGAGGTGATTGTTGAAAAACGTACAGGGAGTCAACTTAGTGATGTACCGAGCGACAAACTCGTAAAGCTCGTTGATTTAGGAGAGCGTGCCGACTTGGCGATTGTGGTTGGAGGCGATGGCAACATGCTGGGTGCTGCACGGGTGCTTGCTCGCTTTGATATAGCCGTAATTGGTGTAAATAGAGGTAATTTAGGCTTTTTAACTGATTTGAATCCAGAAGGGTTTGAGGGTAGTTTAGAACAGGTACTCAGCGGCGATTACATTGAAGAAAAACGTTTTTTATTAGAAGTTGAAGTGTATCGTCATAACGAACTTAAAAGCGCTAATTCTGCAGTAAACGAAGCAGTGCTTCATGCTGATAAAGTAGCACATATGATTGAGTTTGAAGCCTTTATAAACGATGACTTTGTATTTTCTCAACGCTCCGATGGTTTGATTGTGTCGACTCCAACAGGCTCAACGGCATATTCTTTATCGGGCGGTGGGCCTATTTTAACACCAGAGCTTAATGCAATGTCACTGGTTCCGATGTTTCCACATACTTTATCAAGTCGCCCTTTAGTGGTGGATGCTGATAATGAAGTGCGTTTAAAGCTTAGTTTAGAAAATACTGATAGCTTACAAGTAAGCTGTGACAGCCATGTTGTACTCGCCGTATTACCGGGTGATGAGGTAGTTATACGTAAAGCTGACAAAAAATTACGCTTAATCCACCCAAAAAATTATTCTTATTATAATGTGCTACGTAAAAAGCTAAATTGGGGTAGCCGGTTATACTAATTTTATTGCCAAACATGCAACTTTAGCGCAAAATATCGGGCTAGAATTTTTAAATATCATCAGGAAAAAGTAGTAATGACTTATGTAGTATTTCTTGCTTTATTATTATTAATTACTTTACTTGGCAGTTACTTGCTAATTGAGAGTAATCGAAAAAAAACCATTGAAGCAAAGAAAAAACTGTTTAACGAGCGCGTAGCAAGTACTCAATCACGTTTAAAAATAAAACTAAACGAGTTACTAGATGCAAATGTCATCAGTGCTAAACACCTTCCTCGAATTCAAGCAGTTGTAAGTAACTTTTTCGTGGTACAGCCTCACACCGATGAAAATTTAGTTAAGTTGGAATCGTTATGTGACCAACTTATTAACATACTTAACGAAGAGCTTATAAAAACCTATAAAAGTAATAATAGCCAAGCATTTGCCGACAGCACTCAATATTTTATAGCAGAGTTGCCAGCTCAAGGTATTTTATACAATAAAAATTTTTACCAAGAAGTCCTTCCTACGTTAATCTTAAAGTTGAAAACTGAAGACAACATACAACCAGTTGATAATATTGATCTTAACGATGAAACCCTCCCTATTGATGAAGAAAAAAAAACACTAATTGAGCCCAGCCTTGTTTAAAATATAGAAATTTAATTTGCAATAAACCAAAACACTGTATAAATTAACAGTTAATTCACTGGATGGATGAACAGTATGTTAATTGGTTTAGAAATTAAAAATTTTGCAATTGTAAGTAATTTAAGCACTGAATGGCATTCGGGCATGACCGCTATTACCGGTGAAACGGGGGCGGGTAAATCAATCGCTATTGATGCGTTATCATTGTGCCTTGGAGAACGAGCAGAGGCATCAGCTGTGCGCCCAGGCACTGATAAAGCCGAGGTAAGTGCGCAATTTGATTTAAGCAATTTGCCACACGCTCATGCATTTCTAGAAGAGAACATGCTTAATAATGACGATAACGAATGTCTACTTCGTCGAGTTGTTTGCAAGAATGGCCGCAGCAAAAGCTACATTAATGGTAGCCCTGTCACCGCTGCACAGCTAAAAGAGCTAGGCCAATATTTAATTTCTATACACGGTCAACATGCACACCAGCATCTATTAAAAGCAGAGCATCAATTACAGCTACTGGATGCTTACGCCGGGCACCAAAATCTAGTTAATGCTGTAAGCCAGCGTTATAAACGTTATGCTGATTTACAAAAAGAATTTAAACAACTAGAACACCAACAACAACAACAAGCTGCGCAAAAACAATTATTAGAATATCAAGTGGCTGAGCTTGATGAATTTGCGTTGCAAGCTGGTGAGTTTGAACAAATAGAAGCAGAGCATTATAAGCTCAGTAACAGCCAAACTATTTTGCAATCTTGTCAGCGCGAGCTACAACATTTATACGAAAGTGATGAGCAAAATGCGTGCTCTCTTTTACAACACAGCGCACAACAATTTAATGAACTTGCACATTATGATGAAACCCTGGCCAATGTAGCAGCATTACTGACAGAAGCAGCGGTTCAAGTTGAAGAAGCAAGCAGAGAAATACGCAATTATACTGAACAAGCTGACTTAGATCCTACTCGCTTAACGGAAGTAGAAAACAGACTCAGCGGCGCTATGGATTTAGCAAGAAAACACCATATAAAGCCACAAGAGCTCGTTGAGTTTCATCAAAATGTAACACAAGAACTAGACTCTATAAGCAGTAATAGTTCGCGCCTCGAACAGCTTGAAAGTGAAATTGCAGCAGCCCTTGAAGATTATCAAACGGCTAGTGAGGAATTAAGTGCTAGTCGTCATCAATACGCCAACACGCTAAATGGCTTGATCAGCGAAAGTATGGCTAACTTATCTATGGAAAATGGCGTATTTGAAATAGCTCTTACAGCACATACCGATCGCTCTCCTAATAGTTTAGGTTTTGATAATGTATCGTTTTTAGTATCAACAAACCCAGGGCAACCATTACAACCTCTAGCAAAAATAGCCTCTGGTGGTGAATTATCACGCATTAGTTTGGCTATTCAAGTTATTATTGCCCAAAAAGTAACGACTCCAACACTTATATTTGATGAAGTAGATGTCGGTATTTCTGGCCCTACAGCTGCTGCCGTTGGTAAACTGCTGCGCCAATTAGGTAAATCGACACAAGTAATTTGTGTAACCCATTTACCGCAAGTGGCCAGTAGCGCTCATCAGCAATTTTTTGTTGCCAAAGAAATTGCAGACGGTGAAACGTTTACTCATATGCTGGCATTAAATAAAGATGGCAGGGTTAATGAAATTGCGCGTTTGCTGGGTGGTGACAACATTAGCAAAACAGCTAAAGCAAATGCGAAAGAGCTTATAAAAGCGCACGGATAAAATTATACATTTATAGTGCGTTACCTTGATACGGTGAGGATACCTTGATGCAAACAACGGTCATTTATTTTGGCTTAGCAATTAACTGGCTACTATTGATAGTTAGTGTACTTTTAGCAATGTTTAGCAAGTTTAAACACACACAATTTAAACAAGGATTATATCGTTTTTTAAATGTGGCATTAATTGTACATATTGTTATTGCTGTTATGTTAGTTTTTAGCAGCACAGCTATTAGTGGCTTAATAACACTTAGTTTGTTGGTTATTGGCCTACAGCTTGTTTGTAACGTTATCTGCTATAAAAGTGTGAAACGTCGACAAGCCAGAGTGAAACCGAGCCTTGATCACTTCTCGATGGATTAACTAACATAGCGTTTAAAAATGCCCGCAACCTGTGTATTGTGGGCATTTTTATTTGTAAAACTGAGGGAATAAAAAAGCAAACCCGAAGGTTTGCTTTTGACTCCATTCTAACAAAAGAATTATTTAAACTTTTAAATAATCCATAATGCCTTCTGCAGCATTACGCCCCTCAAATATAGCAGTAACCACTAAGTCTGAGCCACGAACAATATCGCCTCCAGCAAATATTTTAGGATTAGTGGTTTGATGTGTAAATTCACCTTGCTCAGGTGCATTAATACCGCCCCAGTGGTTAATTTCTACATCGTACTGTTCCAACCAGTCCATTTTATGAGGCTTAAAGCCAAATGCCATAATCACTTGTGTAGCTTCAATAATGTGCTCTGATCCGGGGACTTCTTCAGCACGACGACGGCCATTTTCATCTGCCTCACCAAGCTGAGTTTTTACCATTTTAACGCCTGCAACTGCGCCTTTATCATCAAGGACAATACCTTTAGGCTGAACGTTATAAGTAAAAATTACGCCCTCTTCTTTGGCATTCTTTACTTCGCGTTTTGAACCAGGCATGTTCTCTTCATCACGACGATAAGCACACGTTACTTTTAACGCGTTATGGCGAATGGAGGTACGCACACAGTCCATTGCTGTATCACCACCACCTAGTACCACTACTTTTTGGTTTGCCATATCAATGCAAGCTTGTTTAGACTCATCGTAACCCATAACACGATTAGTGTTACCAATTAAGAATGGCAGGGCATCATGCACCCCCGGTGCATCTTCGTTCTCAAGCCCTGCACGCATACTTTGATAAGTCCCCACTCCCAAAAATACAGCGTCATACTCATTAAGAATTTCATCCATGCTAATGTCTTTACCTACTTCGACATTAAGTTTAAATTCAACACCCATTTCGGTAAATATTTCGCGACGTTTTTGCATGACTTCTTTTTCTAATTTAAAAGAAGGAATACCAAAGGTTAACAGCCCACCAATTTCAGGGTGACGGTCAAATACCACAGGCTTTACGCCATTACGTACTAGAATATCAGCACAGCCTAACCCTGCTGGCCCAGCACCAATAATAGCCACTTTTTTATCAGTCCATGTCACATAAGACATGTCTGGCTTCCAGCCCATTTTGAACGCGGTATCGGTGATGTATTTTTCAATATTACCGATTGTTACCGCTCCAAATTCTTCATCTAATGTACATGAGCCTTCGCATAAGCGGTCTTGTGGGCATACTCTTCCACACACCTCTGGCAAACTGTTAGTACGGTGCGAAAGCTCAGCGGCCTCTAAAATGCGCCCTGTACGGATCAGTTTTAACCATTGTGGAATATAGTTATGTACTGGACATTTCCACTCACAATAAGGGTTACCGCAATCAAGGCAGCGATCTGCCTGTGAATTAACTTGGTTTTCTGAAAAGGGTTCATAAATTTCTACGAACGATTTTTTACGCGACGAGATTGGTTTCTTGCGTGGGTCTACACGCTGCACGTCTATAAATTGATATACATTTTCGCTCATACTGCCCCCTTATTGCGCTTGAACACGTAGTTCGGCGCTACTGCGAGCGCGATGCCCGAGTAAACTTTTTACGTCACTTGATTTAGGTTTTACTAATTTGAACATCGGTAAATAAAGTTCAAAGTTAGCTAAAATAGTTTCTGCTCTGCATGAGCCTGTTAGCTCTAAATGGTCAGCAATTAAGCCGCGTAAATGCTCTTGATGTGAACTCAAATCATCTAAAGTAACCACTTCAACCAACTCTGGGTTAATGCGTTTCTCAAAATCACCTCGTTCATCTAAAATATAAGCAAAACCACCGGTCATACCTGCACCAAAGTTAACTCCTACATTACCAAGTACACATACCACGCCACCGGTCATATATTCACAACCATTATCACCAACACCTTCAACAACAGCTTGCACACCCGAATTACGCACAGCAAAACGCTCACCAGCACATCCGGCTGCAAACAATTTACCGCCAGTGGCACCATATAAACAGGTATTACCTACGATGGTTGCTTTGTGACTTTCAAATGACGACCCCAGTGGTGGGCGAACGACTAGCTTACCGCCCGCCATCCCTTTACCAACGTAATCGTTAGCATCACCAACTAGAGTCATTTCAAGGCCGCCAGCATTCCATACCCCGAATGACTGGCCCGCTGTACCATGAAGTTCAATCACCACTGGATCTGCTGCCATACCTTGATTACCGTGCTTATCAGCAATATAACCAGAAAGCATTGCGCCAACCGATCTATCGGTATTACATATACGACTCACTAATGAAATGCCGCTTGAATTATCAATTGCCTCTTTTGCCTTGCCTAGCAAGCTCTCATTTAATTCACCTAAATAGTGCGAGCTATTTGGTGCACTGCAAAACAGTGTTTCACCCGTTGGGTTGTTCGGCTGAGCGATAACCGCTGATAAATCTATTTTTTGCTGTTTGGCTGTTTTGCCTTCAATGGCTTCGAGTAAATCTAAGCGACCAATCAAATCGGTTAGGTTTGCAACACCTAAACTTGCCATAATTTCACGCGCTTCTTGAGCTATAAACTTAAAGTAGTTCATCGCCATTTCTGGTAAGCCGTGATAATGCTTTTGGCGCAGTGTATCGTCTTGGGTTGCCACACCAGTAGCACAGTTATTTAAGTGACAAATTCGTAAGTATTTACAGCCTAACGCCACCATGGGTCCGGTACCAAAGCCAAAACTTTCAGCGCCTAAAATGGCTGCTTTGATGATATCAAGCCCGGTTTTTAACCCCCCATCTGTTTGCAGGCGAATACGATGACGAAGGCCATTTTCGACAAGTGCTTGTTGCGTTTCTGCAAGGCCAAGCTCCCATGGGCTGCCAGCATATTTAACCGAGGTTAAGGGACTTGCACCTGTGCCACCATCGTAGCCTGAGATAGTAATTAGATCGGCATACGCTTTTGCAACACCGGTTGCAATTGTTCCTACGCCCGGTTCAGATACCAGTTTTACTGAAATCAGTGCATTCGGGTTTACTTGCTTTAAATCAAAAATAAGCTGGGCTAAATCTTCAATAGAGTAAATATCATGATGCGGTGGCGGTGAAATTAGTGTCACGCCTGGTACCGAGTAACGAAGCTTGGCAATATAGGGCGTTACTTTTTCACCTGGTAACTGCCCGCCTTCGCCCGGCTTAGCGCCTTGAGCCACTTTTATTTGAATGACATCCGCACTGCGTAAATAATGAGGTGTTACACCAAATCGACCTGAGGCCACTTGTTTAATCCGTGAATTTTTTTCTGTACCGTAACGAAGTTTATCTTCGCCACCTTCGCCAGAATTTGAGCAACCACCTAAACGGTTCATAGCAATGGCTAGTGCTTCATGCGCCTCTGGTGATAATGCACCAATACTCATCGCTGCAGAATCAAAACGTTTATAAAGCTCAGCGGCAGGCTCTACCTCATCAATGCTTATACCCTTTTCTGGCAGTTTTAAAGCCAACATATCGCGCAAAGTCGCGACTGGACGGTGATTAACTAGCTTTGCGTATTCGCTGTAATCACTGTACTGACCGCTTCGTACTGCTTTTTGTAACGTTTGAATCACATCAGGGTTGTAAGCATGATACTCGCCGCCGTGAACGTATTTGAATAAACCGCCATGGCTTAATAATTTACGTTTACTAAGCGCCAGTTTATGCAAGCTTTGCTGATCGTCATCGAAGTCGCTAAAACACGCCCCTTTTATGCGACTTGCAACGCCCTTAAAACACATCTCAACAATCGCGTCAGATAGACCAACCGCTTCAAACAACATCGAACAACGATATGAAGCCACGGTGCTAATACCCATTTTCGACATGATTTTGTACAAGCCTTTATTGATTGCTTGACGATAAGCCAGTGTCACTTCGCAGTATGACTTATTAATTACCTTGCTATCGCTCATGGCCACAAGTGACTCATACGCTAAATACGGGTAGATTGCGGTTGCACCAAAGCCAAGTAGAACCGCAAATTGATGCGCGTCACGAACGCTGCCGGTTTCAATAATGATGTTAGACTCACAGCGTAAGTTATTATCTACCAAGCGTTTTTGTACCGCACCCACCGCCATAGCAGCAGGAATAGGTAATTGATTGTCATCAAAGTTACGATCCGTTAATACCAGCATAATGCAGCCTGATGCTGCTTTTTCTTGCGCTTCATCACAAACACGCTTAACGGCGTTTTCAAGTCCTTCTTCTACGGTGTAAGTAATGTCAATTTTACAGTAACTGTAGTGTGCTTCATCGGCATTGAGTAGCTGCTGCATGTCAGCATACATTAAAATAGGTGTATCAAATTGCAGGCGTTTAGCATGCCCTGTCGTTTCATTAAATACGTTTTGTTCACTGCCAATACACGTTGCCAACGACATTACATGGTTTTCACGTAACGGATCAATTGGCGGATTAGTCACTTGGGCAAACTTCTGGCGGAAATAATCGTAAAGTGAACGATGCCCTTCGCTTAGGACGGCAAACGGCGTATCGTCACCCATTGAACCGGTAGCTTCTTGACCATTTTCACCCATAACACGAATAACACTGTCTAGCTCTTCATTAGTATAGCCAAACATCTTTTGGTATTTGGCTAGAGTTGCATCATCGAATGAGCGATTACCTGCATCTTGCTCAGTCAGTGCTTCAAAAGGTGTTAAGCGCTTAACGTTTTCTTCTAACCACGATTTATAAGGGTGGCGTGATTTTAAATCTTGGTCAATTTCATCTGAATGCCAAATTTTTCCGAGTTTGGTATCAATAACGAGTAGCTCGCCTGGGCCAACACGTCCTTTTTCTACCACCTCATCAGCGGTGTAATCCCAAATCCCCACCTCAGAAGCTAAAGTAATAAAGCCATCTTGAGTAATAATATAACGCGCAGGGCGCAGACCATTACGGTCTAGGTTACAGGCTGCAAAGCGCCCATCAGACATAACGATGCCTGCAGGGCCATCCCACGGTTCCATATGCATAGAGTTAAAATCATAGAACGCACGTAAGTCGTCATCCATAGCTCGATTTTTTTGCCATGCTGGCGGCACTAGCATGCGCATCGCACGGAATAAATCCATACCACCAGCTAAAAATAGCTCCAACATATTATCGAGGCTAGATGAGTCAGACCCTGTCTCATTAACAAAAGGCGCTGCGCTTTGTAAATCAGGAATAAGTGGCGAAGCAAATTTATAAGAACGGGCACGTGCCCATTGGCGGTTACCTTCAATAGTATTAATTTCACCATTGTGCGCTAAATAACGAAATGGTTGCGCTAAAGGCCAGCGAGGCTGTGTGTTTGTAGAGAAGCGTTGATGAAAAACACAAATAGCACTAGTCATGCGAATATCCGCAAGATCAAGATAAAAATTAGGCAAGTCAGCAGGCATCATTAAGCCTTTATATATTGTGACTAGCCCAGATAAGCTCGCAATATAAAATGATTCATCGTCCATTAGACGCTTTTCTGCACGACGACGTGCAACATACAAGCGGCGTTCTAAATCTTTAGAACGCCAACCTTCTGGCGCACTAATAAAAATTTGTTCAAAACCTGGCAATTGTTTTAGAGCAATAGGTCCTAACATTGATGGATCAGTTGGAACCACACGCCAGCCCAAAATATTTAGCGTTTCTTTTTCTAGTTCTTCGCTTAAAACATCTTTGGCTGCTTGTGCTAGTACCGGATCAGCATTGAGGAAGATCATCCCAACGGCGTAATTTTTACCTAAATGCCAATTATTCTCGGCAGCAATAGCCCGAAAGAAGCTGTCTGGTTTTTGTAATAACAAGCCACAACCATCACCCGTTTTACCATCAGCAGAAATACCACCGCGGTGCTGCATGCGATCTAAACCGGTGATCGCCGTACGAATGAGTCGGTGACTCGCTTGGTTATTAACTTGGGCTATTAAGCCAAAGCCACAATTATCTTTTTCTAGTTTTGAGTCATATAACATGGACCCCTCCCCTTGCTGCGCTGTTAACGTGGATGAACGGCTCGACGATTTGCTAACAGACGAACAAAATTAGCGTTATTCCACCCTTGAGTCAATATTTTTATGAATACATATTCATTATATTGAATATATTTCAACTTAATTAAAAATCATAAAATAATGCCACCCATTAACATTTGCATAGATATCGGATCGAAAAATAGATTGAAACCGGTGTTATTTTTAAAAACTTGTAAACAAAAAGCATATGCGACTAGCAGTTTACGTAAACGTAAGGCGAGCCAAAAATGAATAACTATTCATTAGGGGCTATTTCCTCTTTTGTGCTGTATTAGTAATTCATCTGAACACGACATTTAATTACAGCGGCTTCTATTAGCGCATAGTTTATTCAATAGATTTAAACGCTCCCCTCATGTTATGCATTAATTAACAACTTGCTTTGCTTTACCTTGAGGTAACCTCATCCAATAGACAAATCAAAAAAGTGCCCGCAGCGGACACTTTTTATGTCCGCGGACATGTAAAACAAAAAGGGTAAAGTTAAAAACCGAATAAATTCAATAAGATAAAAAATGGCATGCTATTCGAATACAGCATAACTATATAAATTTTGAGGATGTTCGAATGTTTACTATTGGCTTATTTTTAATTTCACCAATTATTCTGTTTATTGCCTCGCTAATGATTACTGTGTTTGAAAAACACTAAGAGAATGAATAATGATTAAAGACACTAGCGGGCAAGACACGCAAATCTCACGACCTATAAATTTTAAAAAATACATCAGGCTGTTTATATTTATTGTGGGCCTAGTTGCTCTATGTGTATATGCACTATTAAATGCTGATCAAGAAGGTACTATCTCGGTTGATAGAGTAAGCCTACAAATAGCCACGGTGGTGCGCCAATCGCTAATACGCGATGTTGCAGCCAGCGGTAAAATTGTCGCCGCCAGAGCACCAAAAGTTTACAGCCCTGAACGAGGCTTTGTTTCATTGAAGGTTAATGCTGGTGACTCAGTAAAACTGCATGATGTAATAGCCATGGTTGATAGTCCTGAGCTCACAAACGAATTAAAGCAGCAACAGTCTGTTTT
Source organism: Pseudoalteromonas sp. S1610 (assembly GCF_005887465.1). Classification (GTDB taxonomy): domain Bacteria; phylum Pseudomonadota; class Gammaproteobacteria; order Enterobacterales; family Alteromonadaceae; genus Pseudoalteromonas; species Pseudoalteromonas undina. The sequence continues at coordinate 92,269 of NZ_PNDI01000004.1, forward strand.
AGCTCGTCTTGAGGGCGAGCTACAACGTAAACACCTTGAGGCACGCCGCCAATCATTAAGCTTAAATAAATCACTTGATCTAGCACAAGTAGAGTTAAACGCTGCCGATAGAGAGAATCGCAGAGCGGCCTTATCAATGCAAAAAAATGTGATCAGTCAAATTGATCACGAAAAAGCCATTGATGAGCTTGCCCGTGCAAAACTCTCTTATAAACATGCAGAGCAAGAAGTTGAATTGTCCAAAGATACACTTGCTTTTGAACTACAGGCCGCTAAACGAGATGTCACTCGTCAACAACTGATTGTCGATGATCTACTTCGTAAAGTTAATAACTTAACAATTAAAGCCACTGTGTCAGGGATTGTAGGTAACTTACTAGTTCAACAAAGAGAAGCGGTAACACAAAGCCAACCATTAATGACTTTAGTTGATTTGAGTAATTTTGAAGCAGAGCTACAAGTCCCTGAAAGTTATGCAAATGAGCTTGGTTTAGGTATGGACGTAGAGATAACAATGGGCGCTAGCAAAGTGATGGGCGCCCTCTCTGCCATTTCACCAGAAGTAAATAATAGAGAAGTCACAACGCGTGTACGTTTTGACAAAGACATGACGGGTATCAGACAAAACCAACGATTAACAGCACGTATTTTATTAGAAAATCGTGACGATGTTTTACAAGTTAAGCGTGGGGCATTTTTACAACAAGGCGGTACACAGGTTTATAAAATTACCGGTGATACAGCTCAGCTCATTGATATTTCAATTGGTGCAACCAGCATTAATGCGGTTGAGTTAATCTCAGGGGTTCAAGCTGGCGATGAATTGATTATCTCAAGCTATAACAGTTTCAAACACACACACACATTATTACTTCGCTAACAATCGCGTAGAACCAAAGAACAAAAGGAAAAAGCATGTTAAAGATGAATAATATAAGTAAAGTATATCAAACAGAAATGGTTCAAACCCATGCATTACGTGATTTTAATCTACACGTTGATGAAGGCGAATTTATTGCTGTTACAGGCCCTAGCGGATCAGGAAAAACGACCTTTTTAAATATAGCTGGAATGTTAGAACCCTTCTCTGCAGGTGAATATTTACTTGATGGAATTGATGTAGGTAAGTTAAACGATAACCAGCGCGCAGATTGTCGAAATCAAAAAATAGGCTTTATCTTCCAAGGGTTCAATTTAATACCTGACTTAAACTTATATGAAAATATTGAAGTACCGCTACGTTATAGAGGTATTAAAGCCGCAGAGCGTAAACGTCGCATTGAAAAATGTTTAGAACAAGTTGGTCTTGCCTCTCGGGCAAAACATTTGCCACAGCAACTCTCTGGCGGACAGCAACAACGAGTAGCCATAGCACGCGCGCTTGCTGGCGAGCCACGATTTTTACTTGCCGATGAACCAACCGGTAATCTCGACAGCCTTATGGCTCGTCAAGTAATGGAGCTGCTTGAACAAATCAATCGCGATGGCGCAACCATTGTCATGGTCACCCATGATGCAGAACTTGCTCGGCGTGCCCCTCGAAACATTCAAGTTGTCGACGGTCAACTTGCCGATTTCACCCTATACCAAGGTGCACAAAACCTTAAAAATGTTGCTGGAGCCTAAGTCATGCTACTACATTACCTCGACTTAAGTTGGCGTAGCTTCAAGCGCACACCTTTAGTAAGCTTTTTAATGGTACTGGCGATTGCCATTGGTATTGGCATCACTATGACGAGTTTAAGCGTTTATCACATGATGTCGGCAGACCCTATCCCACATAAGAGCAGCCAATTGTTTAATGTACAGCTGCAAACCATGGATGAAGGCCATACTTGGTGGACGGGTGACGATATTCCTATGCAACTGACCTATCAAGATGCAGTTAGTTTGCACAATGCTCCAATCCCAGATAAAAAAGTAGCCATGATGCGCACTGGCTTCTCGGTGTATTTAGACTCAGATAAAGTTAAGCCGTTTACTGGTGAAGCACGCATGACCACACCCGATTTTTTTAGCATGTTTGATGTGCCATTTATTTATGGCGGTGTGTGGAGTGTACAACAAGAGCAATCTGCAGCCCCTGTTTTGGTGATTTCAAAAGAGCTGAACGATAAGTTGTTTGCGGGTGAAAACTCCATCGGAAAACTAGTCTATTTGGATGACGATAGCTACCAAATTGTCGGTGTTATTGATGACTGGCCCCTCAACCTTAAATATTACGATTTAAATAACGGCGCTTTTGATAAAATAGCAGACCTATTTTTACCCTTTAGTTTAATTAAAGCAAAAGAGCTCACCAGCTGGGGCAATAGCAATGGCTGGAAACATGAAAATATAAATACCTATGCCGATAGATTGCAATCGGAAATAGTGTGGATCCAATTTTGGGCTCAGCTTGATACACCAGAGCAAAAAACCGCTTACGGTGATTACCTCACCTCTTACATTGAAGAGCAAAAAAAACGTGGCCGCTTCACGCGAGAGAAACCTGAATATAGCCTACGTGATGTAAACCAATGGATGGAATACAACAATGTCGTTAGTGAAGATAACAAAATACTGGTTAGTTTAAGCTTTATGTTTTTAGCGGTGTGTTTAGCTAATATTTTAGGATTATTACTAGCAAAGTTTTTACGCCGTGCTCCAGAAGTCGGCGTGCGTCGAGCACTCGGGGCAAGTAAGCGACAAGTCTTTCTACAGCATTTAGTAGAAGTAGCCATGCTTGGTTTTATCGGCGGGTTGCTCGGTATTGTACTTGCACAAATTGGCCTTCTCGGGGTAAGGCAAAGTTACGAATATTACAAAAACATAGCCACGATGGATTTAGCCATGTTATTAAGTGCCCCAGTTATCGCAATAACTACTTGCATTATTGCTGGGCTTTACCCTGCTTGGCTAGTGTGTAAAACCAACCCTGCCATTTACTTAAAGAGCCAATAAGGAGCTAATCATGTTAGAAATAAAACCAATATTTCATGCCCTTTGCCGCTCAAAGGTAGGCGCAATATTACTTTTAATTCAAATTGCAATTACGACAGCCATTGTCAGCAATGCGGCGTTTATCATTCAAGATAGAATCGCTTTTTTAAACCAAGAAACCGGCTATCCAGAGCAAGACTTGTTTAAGTTCAATGTGATGACCTTTGGGAAAGACGTTGATGCTAGCCAGCAGTTTGAACTAGATGAAGCCATGTTAAGAGCCCTACCAGGGGTTGAGAGTGCAGCGCAAAGTAGCAGTATTCCGTTATCTGGTAGTGGCAGCGCTTCCGGCTTTAATTTAAAACCTGCACCACAAGAAAGCAAAAATGTGCGCACTGCTTACTTTTTTATTGATGAGCACGGCCTAGACACATATGGCGTAAAATTAATTGCTGGGCGTAATTTTACTGAGGCTGAAGTACTCATTACAAATTCACCAACAGATAGAACAACCAATGTCACAGTCGTTACCGGGGCGTTAGCCAATGAGCTTTTCCCTAAGGGAGATGGCCTAGGAAAAACCATTTATTTTGGTGACTTACCCCTACAAATTATTGGGATCACAGCGCCAATGAAAGGCCCTTGGCTAAAAGATAGTCACCCCAATAATGTCGCGCTGATTCCGTATATTCAAGGCAAAACTTACGCACAATTTGCTGTAAGAACAAAGCCAGGACAACGCGCAGCTGTAATGAAACAAATCGAAAATGCGATGCTAAATAATTATAGCAAGCGGGTGATCAACAATATTAAAGGTCTTGATGAACTTAAAGATCAATATATGGCTGCAGATAAACTTATGATGCGTATGTTAATTGTCCTCATAACCATACTGGTATTAGTAACCGCACTGGGCATTTTTGGTTTGACGCTATTTAATATAAACAAACGTACCAAGCAAATTGGAACCCGTCGTGCTTTAGGCGCTCGTAAATCTGCAATTGTTAATTATTTTTTAGTTGAAAATGCGCTGATTTGCATTGCTGGCTTATTTTTAGGTGCTATTTCAGCACTTTTACTCGGTCAGTTATTAATGCAACATTTTTCAATAGCGGCATTACCATCAAGTTATATTGCTGTCACGGCAGTCATGGTGTTTACAATGAGTCTTTTGGCTGTATTTGGCCCAGCTAAACGCGCGGCAAATATTTCGCCGAGTATAGCAACCCGAACCATATAGCACAGCTCCCAACCTATGCTACACTGGCTAAACGCGGTGTAGCATTTTCAATATTTAAATAATAATAAACAGCGATTAAATTAACATGGAAAAAATACTTATCGTTGATGATAATCCTGCAATTTTAGATGCTTTGTCATTATTGCTAGAGATTCACGACTATAAAGTGGTTACTGCAAATAGCCCATTTGAAGCTATTCAAATTGTGCAATACCAGCGTATTGCACTTGTACTTCAAGATATGAACTTTAGTAACGACACAACTTCAGGAGAAGAGGGAAAGTTACTCTTTTATCAACTCAGAGAGCTAAATCCCTATCTGCCCATTATTCTGATCACTGCATGGACCGAGCTTGAAACAGCCGTTGAACTTGTCAAAGCCGGTGCGGCTGATTATTTACCAAAACCATGGGATGATGCCAAACTTCTTACCTGTGTTAATAACCTAATTGAACTAGGAAAGACCAAAAAACAAAATCAAACCTTATTGCGCCACCAGCAAGAGCGGGATGCATCTATAGAAAATGCTAATTTAGTAGGTTTAATTTATCGCAGTACGGCCATGGAGCAATTAGTTAAAATGGCATTACAAGTCGCCAAATCTGATGTCTCTGTATTAATAACAGGCCCAAATGGCAGTGGTAAAGAGCGCATAGCACAAATTATTCAAGCAAACTCACCTCGCCAAAATGCTGCGTTTATTACGGTCAATGCAGGTGCCCTTCCCCATCAACTAATAGAAGCAGAATTATTTGGTGCAGAAGCAGGTGCTTTTACAGGGATCACAAAACAAAGGATTGGTCGATTTGAAGCGGCTGATGGTGGCACATTATTTTTAGATGAAATAGGTAATCTCCCTTTATCAGGACAAATGAAGCTCCTACGGATTTTACAAACGGGAGAATTCGAGCGCTTAGGTTCAACCCAGACCCGAAAAGTTAATGTCCGTGTAATATCAGCGACCAATGAAAACCTAACAGATGCAATCAGCAAAGGGCTGTTTAGAGAAGACTTATACTACCGCTTAAATGTAATTGAACTTAACCTGCCAAGTCTTAATCAGCGACCGGATGACATACTTCCTCTTATTCATCATTTTTTAGTAGAACGTGAGCTGGACTTACAATGCGAAAACCTACTTTTAGCCCATTCATGGCCCGGTAATGTTCGTGAACTTGAAAATGCATGTAAACGTGTCAGTGTGCTCAAACCCAGCGGTGAGATAAGCATCGACGACTTTGGTTTAACTCCTATTACGCCTCAAACACACACTCAAAAAGTAGAGCCTAACAAACAACAAATTGAGGATGCCATGCGTTTACATAAAGGGGTGATTGCCAAAGTAGCACGTGAGTTTGGACTCAGCCGACAAGCACTCTACCGTCGTCTTGATAAGTTTGAGATTGCCTACTGATGAAAAAATCAAGATACCGCTTCTCTTTAACTTCTAAAGTGATTTTAGTATGTGTATTTTCCTCTGTGATCCCTGTTTTTATCTGTTGTTGGCTGCTGGGTGTTGACGCTATAAAAACAACAGTAAGTGTTATTTTCACAGCCACTCTAAGTAGCTTATTGGCTCATCGACTCAGCGGTAAACTGGTCCAAGGTATTACTTCATTAGAAACTGGCTTATTAAATTTTAAAGATGGGGAACTATCGACTTTACTGGCCTATAACCATAATGATGAATTAGGTCATTTGTGTCAGCTTTACAATCAAACTGCAAAGCAATTAAGACAAGAAAAGCAATGGGTTTACCAACGAGAGTTGATGCTTGATAAGGTATTACAAAACGCTCCTCAAGCTGTATTATTGGTAAATGACAATGATTTTATTGTTTATAGTAACCATAGTGCGAGAGATTTTTTTAATGCAAGTACAGCCCTTGAAGGCGAGAAAATCTCACCATTATTGTCTAAAGCCCCACAGCAAATAATTAATGCCGTTAATAAAGGCGTAGATGGTTTATTTATTCTCGATAAAGCAGAACAAGAACCGCAAACATGGCACCTTTCAATGGGTCGCTTATTGCTTAACAACCAACACCACAGGTTGTTTGTATTTAAACAATTGACCCGCGAATTGAGCCGCCAAGAAGTTGAAGTTTGGAAAAAGGTTATTAGGATCATTAGCCATGAACTCAATAACTCACTAGGTCCTATGTCATCCATGTTACATAGTGCACAGCTGTTAACGCAAAAAGTGGATGAACCTCGTTTACAACGCGTTTTCACTACCATTGAAGAGCGAATAAAGCATTTAAACGAGTTCGTTCAAGGCTATGGAAAGTTTGCTAAACTACCACCACCTAAAATAACAACGGTTGATTGGCATTCATTACTCGATCAATTACAAAGCCAATGGCAATTTAATTTCGACCTTCAAAAAGATATCATCACACGAGCCGACCAAACCCAAATAGAACAATTGCTCATTAACCTGTTGAAAAACGCACATGAATCAGAGTCGCTAGCAGAGCATATTAGTTTAAAAATAACACAAGATAACCTCGGCACTCATATTAATGTGAGCGATCAAGGAAAAGGCATGAGTGAAACGGTTATGGCCAGTGCTCTCATCCCTTTTTATTCTACCAAGGCAGCTGGAAGTGGATTAGGGTTGGCACTGTGTCGAGAAATTGTTGAAGCCCATCATGGGCAAATTAGCCTGCATAATCGTGAAATCGGCGGGATCAGTGTTTTTGTAAGTTTACCCTGAGAACTGCTTATTTAAGAATGAAAACTTGCCCAATTTAGGGGCGATTAAATCGAGCTCTGAAGTTTGCGGCTTTGTAAGCTACGAAAAAACGAGTAAAGCAGCCGACTTATTCTTTACTTTCATCGTATAAACAATAAAGAGTAACTTGTTTATAGATATAAAAAAAGCTGCAAATTGCAGCTTTTTTTACCTAAACGCTTATTCAGCGTCTGCAGGTTTATGCTTTGCAGCTGTTTCTGCGATCAGTGGTTGTAATTCACCACGTTGAAACATTTCAATGATAATGTCACAGCCACCAATTAACTCACCTTCAACCCAAAGTTGTGGGAAAGTAGGCCAGTTAGCATACGCAGGAAGCTCTGCACGAATGTCTGGATTAAGTAAAATATCTACATAAGCAAACGGTTCACCACACGACATTAACGCTTGTGATGCTTGTGAAGAAAAACCACAATTAGGCAGTTTTGGTGATCCTTTCATGTATAAGATGATTGGGTTTTCAGCAATTTGCTGTTTAATTTTATCGATGGTTTCCATTTACAACCTCAAAATGACGATAGCGAACACATTAGGCCTTGAAAAAGTTTCACTGTGGCCTCAGATATATAGATTAAAATAGGCAATTAAAGCCTCAATCTTAAATAGCTTTAGCAAGAGCATTGCTGTTTGCTAAAACTTGAGTAAAATACTCAACAATTATAGTAACACTATATTCCTGTTTGGTATAGATAAGTGCCCTGTTTGCGCAGGCATTACGTATTACTAAATAGACTATCAACCAAAAGAAGATGGAGATAAAAAATGGCATTTGAACTACCGTCACTACCGTATGCAATTGATGCACTTGAGCCACATATTTCACAAGAAACGCTAGAGTTTCACCATGGTAAACACCACAACACTTATGTGACTAAACTTAACGGTTTAATCCCAGGCACTGAGTTTGAAGGTAAGTCACTTGAAGAAATCGTATGTTCTTCAGAAGGCGGTGTATTTAATAACGCTGCTCAAATCTGGAACCACACTTTCTACTGGAACAGCCTATCTCCAAATGGCGGTGGCGCTCCAACAGGTGCAATTGCTGATGCAATTAACGCCAAATGGGGCTCATTTGACGCATTTAAAGACGCGTTAAATGATAAAGCAGTAAATAACTTTGGTTCAAGCTGGACTTGGTTAGTTAAACTGGCTGATGGTTCACTAGACATCGTTAATACATCTAACGCTGCTACACCACTAACAGATGCAGGTGTTACTCCAATCCTAACAGTGGATTTATGGGAACACGCATACTACATTGATTACCGTAACGTGCGTCCAGATTACCTTAAAGGTTTCTGGTCACTAGTTAACTGGGAATTCGCGAACGCTAACTTCGCATAATTAGTTTAATACTAGTTTTAAAAAGACGCTTAGGCGTCTTTTTTTATGCCTACAATTTGCATTAATTGCGTTTATACGTAGGTTGTTTTATAAAAGCGCATCTTGATCATTTTTCATATAAATTTTTAATTTTATTGCACAAAAAATGAAATTCGTGACTAGACTTTAGATAGTGAATACATCTTCAAAGTAGGTTTCGGAGGTCATTATGACTATTTTTGATCACTACCAAGCACGTTATGAATCAACACAAGAAGAAGAGTACAGTGTTGCTGAATTCCTCGAAATTTGTAAAACCGATAAGTCTGCTTATGCCAGTGCACCTGAAAGGTTACTGATGGCCATTGGCGAGCCTAAAATGGTAGATACTGCTACCGATACTCGTTTAAGTCGCTTATTTTCAAATCGTGTTGTTGCACGTTATCCAGCATTTGCTGACTTTTATGGCATGGAAGACGCTATTGAACAAATTGTGTCTTATCTAAAACATGCAGCACAAGGCTTAGAGGAGTGTAAACAAGTACTTTATTTACTCGGCCCTGTGGGTGGTGGTAAGTCATCAATTGCCGAAAAATTAAAGTATTTAATGCAACAAGTGCCTATCTACTCCATTAAAGGCTCACCAGTTAATGACCATCCGCTGGCATTATTTGACCCCATTGAAGATGCAAACCTGCTCGAAAAAGAATATGGAATCAAGTCTCGCTACCTTAAAACAGTGATGTCTCCATGGGCCGCAAAACGCTTACAAGAATTTAATGGTGATATTAGCCAATTTAGAGTGGTTAAACGCTTCCCATCAATTTTAAATCAAGTAGCGATTGCTAAAACAGAGCCCGGCGATGAAAACAACCAAGATATTTCGGCTCTTGTAGGTAAAGTAGATATCCGCCAGCTTGAACACTTTGCGCAAAATGATCCTGATGCGTACGCTTATTCAGGCGCATTATGTTTAGCTAACCAAGGCTTAATGGAGTTTGTGGAAATGTTCAAAGCACCGATAAAAGTGCTACACCCGCTTTTAACAGCCACACAAGAAGGTAACTATAACGGCACAGAAGGCATAAGCGCCCTGCCATTTAACGGCATGATACTCGCCCACTCCAACGAGTCAGAATGGCAAACCTTTAAAAACAATAAAAACAACGAAGCTTTTTTAGACCGTGTTTATATTGTTAAAGTCCCATATTGCTTAAGAGTGACCGAGGAGATTAAAATTTACGATAAGCTGATTGAACACAGTGAGCTTTATAATGCTCCATGTGCGCCAGGAACACTTAAAATTTTAGCTCAATTTACCACTCTCTCGCGCTTAAAAGAGCCAGAAAACTCTAGCATTTACTCTAAAATGCGGGTCTACGATGGTGAAACACTCAAAGATACCGATCCAAAAGCTAAGTCATACCAAGAATATCGTGATTACGCTGGTGTCGATGAGGGCATGAACGGTCTTTCAACTCGTTTTGCGTTTAAAATTTTATCTCGCGTATTCAACTTTGATACCACCGAAGTGGCCGCCAACCCAGTACATTTGTTTTATGTACTTGAGCAACAAATTGAACGAGAACAATTTAGTGCCGAGGTTGAAGAGCGTTATTTAAGTTTTTTAAAAGGCTATTTAATTCCACAATATGTTGAGTTTATAGGTAAAGAGCTACAAACCGCCTATCTAGAATCGTACTCGGAATACGGACAAAATATTTTTGACCGCTACGTTATTTATGCTGATTTTTGGATTCAAGATCAAGAATATCGCGACCCTGATACAGGGCAATTGTTTGACCGTGATGCGCTTAATGCTGAGCTCGAAAAAATTGAGAAACCGGCAGGTATTTCAAATCCTAAAGATTTCAGAAATGAAATTGTTAACTTTGTACTACGTGCTCGCGCTCACAATAATGGTAAGAATCCGCTATGGACGAGTTATGAGAAACTACGCACTGTTATTGAGAAAAAAATGTTCTCAAACACCGAAGACTTACTCCCTGTCATTTCATTCAATGCTAAAACATCGGCTGAGGATCAGCAAAAGCATGAGGACTTTGTTAACCGTATGGTTGAAAAAGGCTACACGCAAAAACAAGTGCGCTTGCTATCTGAGTGGTATTTACGGGTTAGAAAATCGCAATAACCTTCATAATTGCAGTTTTTAGGAGGTCATTATGGCGCATTTTATCGACAGGCGTTTAAATGGCAAAAACAAAAGCACAGTTAACCGCCAGCGTTTTATTAGGCGTTATAAAAAGCAGATAAAAGAAGCGGTGTCTGATGCGATAAATAAACGCAGCGTCACCGACTCTAGCTCTGGGGAGAGTATATCTATTCCACAGCGTGATATTAGTGAACCTACTTTTCATCAAGGTAGAGGCGGTAATAGAGAGCAAATACATCCAGGGAACGATCAGTTCTCTACTGGTGATAAAATTGAGCGACCTAAAGGTGGACAAGGCGGTGGCGCGGGCGAAGGTGAAGCGAGTGATTCTGGTGAAGGCCAAGATGATTTTGTTTTCTCAATTTCTAAAGACGAATATCTTGATTTGTTATTTGAAGATTTAGAACTCCCTAATTTACAAGAAAATCAGCTCGATAAGCTCGTACAAATGAAAACCCATCGCGCTGGGTTTTGCAGCGACGGTATGCCCAGTAATATTGACGTAGTGCGTTCATTACAAGGCTCTTTAGCTCGTAGAATTGCAATGACCGCAGGAAAAAAGCGCCGCCTTAGTGAACTTGAGGGGCAATTAGCACTACTGCTTGAACAACCACACTGCGACAAAGCCGCTGTGACATTGTTGCAACAAGAAATCGACATTCTAAAGCAGCAAATTAAATCGGTACCCTTTATTGATAACTACGATTTGCGTTTTCGTAACTATAATAAACAACCACACCCAACCAGCAAAGCAGTAATGTTTTGTATTATGGATGTATCCGGTTCAATGGATCAAGCCACCAAAGACATGGCAAAACGCTTTTATATTTTGCTTTATCAGTTTTTAACTCGCAGCTATAAAGACATTGAGGTTGTGTATATTCGTCATCATACTCAAGCTAAAGAAGTTGATGAACAAGAGTTTTTTTACTCCCAAGAAACGGGCGGTACTATCGTTTCAAGTGCGCTTAAGCTGATGAATGAAATAATAGCAGAGCGCTATAATGCTGATGAATGGAATATATACGCAGCACAAGCCTCTGATGGTGATAACTGGGCAGATGATACCCCGCAATGTGGGCATATTTTACGTAACAAACTGTTAAGCGCAGTGCGATATTTTGCCTATATAGAAATTACTACCCGCGCCCACCAAAGTTTATGGCGCGAGTACCAAAGCATAAGCCAAACTCACAGTAATTTTGCCATCCAACATATTCAAGGTGTTGAAGACATTTACCCTATATTTAGGGAGCTATTTAAAAAAGGCCGTCAACAGCAAGGGGCTGCATAGCCAAAGCGAGGTAGCAATATGAATAACGAGCGAATCAGTGATGGGCCCGATTGGACCTTTGAGTTACTTCAGCAATATCAAGATGAAATTGCACGTGTTGCTGAGCATTATAAACTAGACACATACCCTAACCAAATTGAAGTGATCACTGCTGAGCAAATGATGGATGCTTACTCCAGTGTAGGCATGCCTATTGGCTATACTCACTGGTCTTACGGTAAAAAGTTTATCCAAACAGAACAAAATTATAAACGAGGTCAAATGGGCCTTGCATATGAAATTGTGATTAACTCCAATCCATGTATAGCTTATTTAATGGAAGAAAATACGCTGCCGATGCAGGCATTGGTTATGGCACATGCGTGTTACGGGCATAACTCTTTTTTTAAGGGGAATTATTTATTTAAAACATGGACTGATGCCGGTTCTATAATTGACTATTTATTGTTTGCTAAAAACTATATTAGCCGCTGTGAAGAGAAATACGGTATTTCTGAAGTAGAAAGCATACTCGACTCTTGCCATGCATTAATGAGTTATGGTGTTGACAGGTATAAACGTCCGCAGCGTATTTCGTTATTTGAAGAACAAAAACGCCAGCAAGAACGGGCTGAGTACTTACAATCACAAGTTAATGAACTATGGCGTACCATTCCCTCTCAGCAACAAGAATCAAAAAAAAGTGAGCGCCACTTTCCGCAAGAGCCACAGGAAAACATTCTGTATTTTATTGAAAAAAATGCTCCTTTACTTGAGCCATGGCAACGAGAAATCGTACGTATTGTGCGAAAAATATCGCAGTACTTTTATCCGCAAAAACAAACACAGGTTATGAATGAAGGTTGGGCCACTTTTTGGCACTACACTATTTTGAACCACTTATATGATGAGGGAAAACTAACCGACTCATTTATGTTAGAGTTTTTACAAAGCCATACAAATGTTGTATATCAACCCCCTTATAATAGCGATTATTACTCAGGTATTAACCCCTATGCGCTGGGTTTTAATATGATGGTAGATATACGCCGAATTTGTGAAAACCCGACAGAAGAAGATAAACGCTGGTTTCCTGAACATGCTGGTAGTGACTGGCTTGAAACTCTTCACTTTGCAATGCAAAACTTTAAAGATGAAAGTTTTATTAGCCAATTTTTATCGCCAAAACTGATCAGAGACTTTAAATTGTTCACTATAGTAGACCATGCTAACAACCCACATTTAGAAATAGGCGCTATTCATGACGATAATGGCTACAAAGCGGTTAGAGAGGCACTTTCTTCACAATATAACCTTAGTAATCATGAACCTAACATACAAGTTTACGATGTAGACTTGCGTGGCGATCGCTCATTAACCCTGCGATATATCCCTCACAACGCCATTCCACTGGCCAACTCCCATGAGGAGGTATTAAAACACCTTTACAGACTATGGGGCTTTAAGGTAAAACTGGAACAGGAGTCAAATTCTGGTGATATTTCAACCATTGGTCAATGCCCAAGCGATGACTCACGCCATACAACAGAGTAAAAATATGCATAGCGAACCAATTGTGAGTTTTATGCAGGTTATACTGTCTATATTTCTCCAATATTAAGAGATTTAGGCTTGGTTTTTTCTAAGGAACAACTCGTTAATGCGTTTGAGAACTACCGCAATCGCAGCAGGCCCTTATAACTGATAATAACTTACGCTATAAGCTTCATATTAAAGCGGGATTCCCGAGCAGGTGATCTTAAGCTTAGTGGCTAAGCTTAATGCTGATTTAGTGATTATAGGCTCTGTAGGAAATGTAGGGATTAAAGCTAAACTCATTGGTAATACCGCAGAAAAAATAATGCGTTTACTCAAAACTGATTTACTTATTTTACCTCCCAATTAAAAAATGATGCTTACGCATCATTTTTTATATCAGCATATACCGACACTTTATTTCGACCGGTTTCTTTTGAATGGTAAAGTGCTTTATCGGCAGCTTCAATCCAACGCTCATGATCTTTAAATTCGTTGTCAAAGCAGGCAATACCCACACTAATGGCCATATGCATAGTGTGCTCTTTGTATTTCGCTGGTGAGGTTTCGATTAATTGGCGTAAGCGCTCAGCAAATACGATAGCCCCTTGTTTATCGGTATCTAATAAAGTAACAACAAACTCTTCACCGCCGTATCGCCCAGCAATATCAGTTTCACGCAATGCAGTTTTAAGTAAACTCGCTATATGACGAAGTGCTTCATCTCCCGCACTATGACCAAAGTCATCGTTTACCTTTTTAAAGTGATCAATATCAAAAATTAATAACGAGCAGCAACCTTCACTGCGCTTAGTACGTAAAAATTCTTGATGTAACAAATGCTCCCAATGTCCTCGGTTTGCAAGTTGGGTAAGGCTGTCAGTTTGGCTTACTTGCTCTAATTTTTTGTTTAACTCTTCAAGCTCTTTTTTGTTAACTGCAATATCCGTTACATCGTAGATAATAATACAAATATGCTCTACTTCCCCTCGTACATTCGTAAGTGGAATAAACGTGGCGTTTTGATACATATAATCCGCTTTACCTGTAATCGGTCGATAATTTTTAAAACGAAAAATATACGGCTGCTGTTCCCAAATAGTAAATGAGCGATTTTTTAATACAAACACTGACTCTGCTTTACTTCTAAACCATTTTTCATCTATGGCTGGAAATAGATCAAACAAGTCTTTATCTTTTACTGCACTCGGTAACAGCCCAGAATGGTTTTCCATAAAGCCATTCCAAACGCATACCTTGTAGTCTCGATCAAGCACCACAAGGCCTACATCAACAGTATTAAACATGTCCATTAACCAATGGATTTCATTTAAATCTAAATCAGCTGGCATAAATATTTAATCTTCCAGTAGATAGGCAACTTTATATTTCAAAGTTTTAAGTGAATCTTCAGTAAAGAGCAACATTAAATCACAACTAATATCATGATTTTCAATACCGTAACTAATTTCTATGGCAAGTGTCCGTTGCCAACGCGACTTATTAGACTGAACAAGCTCAGAAACATCACGGTGCTGGCCCAATACAATGGGATGGCCTTGACTAAAGGTCATGTCGAGCTGCTTTGATAAGCCTGTTAATATAGCGCCAATTAAAATGTTACTTACATCCATTAGCAACTCTAACTCAACCTTGTCGTTTAATTCACCTTCGTAATTCATTAATGAGGCTATTTCTTTAAAACTAGAATCATTTAAAAGTAATAACGCCTCACCAGATACCCCGCCGCCAATAAAACCTTGGCAAATACCCGACGTAGTGTCATTGGTATCAACAGAGCTTAGCGCCATATTAAGCTCACTGACTTCTAAAACATTAACATTAGGAATGGGTAGCTTAACAAATACATTAAGCAGTCGTGCAAGTAGATCCCCTGCTTGGCCCATAGCAACATTAGTCAGCTCTTGGTATATATCACGAACATCAGGGTCAACTTGTTCACCTAAAGTGTGGGACAAACGTTCACGCAGTGCTCTATCTCTTATGCCATGGTGCTCTATAATGGCAGCGAGCTTTTCAGGGGAACATGGTTTTTGAATAAAGTCTATGGCGCCAAGTTCAAGTACACGTTGATGTGCGCTTGGTTGAATATCGCCCGATACCACCACAGTGAGCACGTCTAGTCCCTGATCTTTCATTGCTGCCAACACACCATAGCCGTCCATCTCTGGCATATTTAAATCAAGGAAAAGAATTTCAGGTTGGGCTTTGCTTATTTGTTTTATGCAGTCTACACCGTCACATGCAAATTCAATTTTAATATCCCAATCATCGGGTAAGGAACGAGCCAACTGGCGTCGTGCTAATTTTGAATCATCACATATTAAAACCGATGTTGACATACAATCTCACTATTTTAAAACTGGGTGTAATTTTAAGCGTGTAGAACAAGCCACGGATACATAAAAAATAATACCTATTTCTTATACATACATAGTAATCAATGTATTACTTATTTTCAATTTTAGGCAAAAATAAAGCTGTGGATTTTTCTGCTTGGTTACTTATCTACATTATAATACACTCACAACTATTGCGTTAATTTAAAAGGAAAAAACTCCATGCGTCGTACATTAGCTTTTGCATTAAGCCTATTTTGCTGTGCCAGTTTTGCCGCAGATTTACCCGAAAACACACTCGATGCAGGAAAAGTAACTGCACAAGGTAAGCCAGTTACCTTATTAGGGAAAGGCCTTAAAGTTGGTGAAGATGCCCCTAACTTTAAAGTAGTTAATGACAGTTTCACTGCTGTTACGTTAGAAGATTATAAAGGCCAAGCTGTATTAATTAGTGTTGTTCCGAGCTTAGATACCGGTATTTGTAGCTTACAAACTAAGCACTTTAATGAAAAAGTCGCCCAACAATTTCCAGGCGTGGCCATGCTCACTATTAGTGCCGATTTACCATTTGCGCAAAAGCGTTTTTGTAAGGCCGAAAATATCGATAAAGTAACGACGCTTTCTGATTCTGTATGGCGTGATTTTGGTCAACAGTATGGCTTAATCATTAAAGATATGGGATTACTTACCCGCTCTGTTTTTATTCTTGATAAGAGCCATAGGGTTATTTATAAGCAATTAGTTAGTAGTTTATCAACCGAGCCTGAATATGATAGCGTCATTGAAAAGCTTAAAATGCTTTAAAGGTCAAATTTCAGGAAATAAAAAACCGCTATAAAAGCGGTTTTTTATTTTGCTGTGTGGTTAAAAAATTAACCTAGTAGCTCAGCTAGTTGCTTGCTTACTGCTTCAACCGCTTGGGTACCATCTAATTTATGGTACTGAGTATTACCCGCTTTAGCTTCTGCTTGGTAGTAGTCAACCAATGGCATTGTTTGCTCATGGTAAATACCTAAGCGTTTACGAACAGTCTCTTCGGTATCATCTGCACGAATAATTAGCTCTTCACCTGTTTCGTTGTCTTTACCTTCCTCTTTTGGAGGATTGTAAACAACATGGTAAACACGGCCAGAGCCAGGATGAACACGACGTCCGCCCATACGCTCAACGATAACTTCATCAGCAACATCAAATTCAATAACGTGATCAACCACTACGCCATTTTCTTTCATTGCATCAGCTTGTGGAATTGTGCGTGGGAAACCATCTAGTAAGAAGCCTTTTTCACAATCTGGCTTGGCAATACGCTCTTTAACAAGGCCAATAATAATATCGTCAGAAATAAGCTGACCTGCGTCCATTACTTTTTTTGCTTCTAGGCCTAGTGGTGTGCCCTCTTTAATTGCAGCTCGTAGCATATCACCGGTAGAAATTTGTGGAATACCGTATCTATCCATTAAAAACTGAGCTTGAGTACCTTTACCTGCACCCGGCGCGCCCAAAAGAATAATGCGCATATCATTGTCCCCTAATATGAGAGTTTATTTTAAAGTCTGAATTCTTCCATAAGCGCTGCAGATACTCAAGTAACTTATACTAATTGTCTAGGGTCTGTTGACCTTTGCGGATTAATATTTGTTCAAACTAGGGAGAATTTAATCGCGGCGCGGGGTTTGTAACCTAGTGGGCTAAGTAAAAACCGAGCAACAAAGAGTAAATCGCCCCTAGGCAGAACCCTTCGGGCAGCGCCTGTTTGGCATTGATGG